>JAXJQQ010000148.1:0-15929 GCA_036311065.1 Acutalibacteraceae bacterium
GTCTTCCTCAGCTTCAACAGCTGCTTCGGCTTCAGCCTGAGCAAGTCTTTCCTCCTCAGCAAGTATGCGTCTTTCCTCACGAAGCTTTTTCTTTTCATCAAGCATAACCTTAGTCTGCTCGCCTTTTTCCTCTAACTTATCCTTACTCTTATTTATAAGCCCGGAAACTATATTACCGACAGAATTTGCACTGACACCGAAGCATACAAGAATACTTACAATAAGCAGCGCACTCACAATCACAAAAGCACCGGCTTTGCCGCAGGAAACCAGTATAAGTCCGCCGAAAACAGCACCGAGTATACCGCCGCAGAAACGGAAGGAGTTAATCCCCATATCCCAGCCCGTCTGAGCGGCGTGGGTAAGGTGCTCGCTCCATTCAGCCATTCCGCCCTCACCAACAGAATAGTTGAACAAATGAATAAAGGAAACAAGCATAACAAGAAGGAACAAGCCTGAAAGATTAGTTTTCAAAAGACTTCTCTTAAGGCCGTTAAGAGCAATTGCAATACCCGTTACAATAAGAAAAATCACAACGGGAAGAAGGCCTATTCCGAAAAATGAATAAAGTGCCGCTCTTACAGTTTCCCATATATTAGAACCGTGAATAAATGCAAAAGCACCGAAAAGTATACCAAGGCCGAGATAAGAAAGCATTACAGCGTTTCTGTAATTTTCAAGAAGGCTGAGTCTTTCACCGCCATTCTTTCCAACCTTTTTTGTTTTATTTTTAGTTGATTTAGACTTAGCTGAGGAAGTCTTTTTAGTGGCGGTTTTCTTTTTAGTGCCGCCTGATTTAGTGTTTGCCATAATATATAATCACTCCGTTAATTAAAGAATGAAAGAAATCACACCGACAAAAATGCCGAAAACAATTGAATAAACGCTGAAAAATCCGTAAAGCTTTTTCATATTGACTTTACCTGAAAGTGAAATAATAAGTCCGCCCGAAAGAGCTACGGCAACTACTCCGACCGCAAGCACAACGGGGTCAAAAACAATACCCGTAATAAGTGCACGGATAACCTTAACAAGGTTAAACACAAGAACCTGAGGAGCAAGATACATAAACACCTCACGGGTTATAACCTGAGGCTCGGTATCACAGATAAGAAGATTTGTTGCCGAAACAGAAACCTTTGAAACACCGGGCACTGCAAAGGAAACAAGATTGTAAATGCTCATTCTTATAATGTCAGCCGTTGTAGCTCCTCTTTTTTTAGCGTTAACACCCTTTTTGATATACCAGATTGCAATAACAAGGATAAATCCGCAGATAATGCTTGTTGCGGCAACTATAAGAAGACTGTTTGTTGAAAGGAACTTTTCAAAGTAATCAGCAAGGAGCATATCCTTTGACACGGGAACAAAAAGAAGAAAAACAGGCAGAACTGAAAGGATGATGTTTTTCTGACGTTCCTTATAAGCTCTTGTTATTCTGTCTTTATCTTTTGAAAAGAATGCCTTAAGAGACTTTGAGTAAATTTTTCTTAATGCAAGAATAACAGCAAAAGAAAAAGCAATCATAAAGCAGGAATAATAAAACCCGAACAGCTTTTCGTCAGAAGAGAAGTTCAGCACACAGTTAAGAAAAGAATAATGTGCCGCTGACGATGTGGGCAAGGGTGCCGTAACACCCGTAAAAATAGCTAAAATAAGAATTTTTATGTATTCAATCATTATATTTCCTCCAATACATATTGGTCATAATCTATCAACATAAAGTATATCACAAAGTTTTTAATTGAGCAAGTATTTTATAACAATATATTGTACATAAAAAAGGACTGCCGCATAAATATACGGCAATCCTGAGGATTAATTTTCAGTTGTTTCTTCTTCAGCTTTTACTTCTGCCGAATCATTTGTTTCCTGTACCGATGAATCGACTGCTTCAATTTCTTCACCCTTCATAAGCTTTTCAAAATCGGGGCCGTCAATTTTTTCACGGATAATAAGATGTTCTGCTACAACATTGAGCTTTTCACGGTTTGTTTCAAGAATTTCACGGCACTTATCATAACAGTAAGTAATGATTTTCTTGATTTCAGCATCAATATCGGAAGCAACTGCTTCAGAATAATTTCTCATACTGCTGTAATCTCTGCCAAGGAAAACCTCACGGTCAGATGAGCCGAACATAATAGGTCCGAGAGTATCGCTCATACCGTACTTTGTTACCATATTTCTTGCAATTTCGGTAGCTCTTTCAATATCGTTGGATGCACCCGTTGAAATATCACCGAGCACAACCGCCTCTGCAACACGTCCGCCGAGAAGAACAACAATATCATTGAGCATATCCTGCTTTGAACGGTAGCTTCTGTCCTCTGAGGGAAGTGACATGGTGTAGCCGCCTGCCATACCTCTGGGAATAATTGAAATCTGATGAACGGGATCCTGGTCGGGAGTAAAGTAAGTTGCAAGAGCGTGACCTGCTTCATGGTAAGCAGTAAGCTTCTTTTCCTTATCGCTGATTTTCTTTGATTTCTTTTCTGTTCCGACAACACACTTTATTGTAGCTTCTTCAATTTCAAGCATTGTGATTGCTTTTTTCTTTCTTCTTGCGGCAAGAAGAGCAGCTTCATTAAGAAGGTTTTCAAGGTCAGCACCGGTAAAGCCCGCAGTTGAACGCGCAATAACAGAAAGCTTCACATCGGGAGCAAGAGGCTTATTTCTTGCATGGACCTTAAGAATTTCTTCTCTGCCCTTTACATCGGGATAACCGACAGTAAGCTGACGGTCAAATCTGCCCGGTCTTAAAAGTGCAGGGTCAAGAATATCGGGTCGGTTTGTTGCGGCAATAATGATTACACCTTCATTTGCGCCGAAGCCGTCCATTTCAATAAGCAGCTGATTAAGAGTCTGCTCTCTTTCATCGTGGCCGCCGCCCATACCTGCACCTCTGTGTCTGCCCACAGCATCAATTTCATCAATAAAGAGAATTGAGGGTGAGTTCTTCTTTGCCTGTTCAAAAAGGTCACGGACACGTGACGCACCGACACCGACATACATTTCAACAAAATCAGAGCCGGAGATTGAGAAGAAGGGAACACCCGCTTCACCTGCAACTGCCTTTGCAAGAAGGGTTTTACCCGTACCCGGAGGGCCGACAAGAAGCACGCCCTTGGGAATTCTTGCACCAAGAGCACTGAACTGCTCGGGAGCTCGTAAGAACTCAACTATTTCTTCAAGCTCAGCCTTTTCTTCATCGGCACCTGCAACATCCTTGAAGGTTGTTTTGGTCTTCTGATCCTTACCAAGCTTGATTCTCGCCTTACCGAAGGCCATTGTACGGTTGTTTTCATTCTGAAGAGTCTGTCCCATCTTGCGGTACATAACAACAGCAGCACCAATCATAAGAACAGTGAGAAGAAGTGTAGGCAGCATACTTGCCCACCATGAGGTTGACTGACCCTTTACATAGTCATATTTAATGGGATTCTGCGGATTTTCAATATTATATTCACTTACATACTTATGAATATCGTTAACGAAAATCTCAACATTGGGAACAGTATATTTACTTTTTTCCTTTTCCCCTGCTATCTGATATTCAAGGGCACCGCTGCCGAGGTTAAGAGTATACTCAACAACCTGACCTGTTCTGAAGGAACTTACAATTTCATAATATTTAGGTTTTTCGGGGCGTGTTTTTTCTCCAACTGCATATGCCATTGTTAAAACAAGAATGATGGGCACAATCAGATAAAGGTAATTACCCCATTTAGGTGCCGGTTTGTTTATATTATTATTTTCCAATAAATCAACACTCCTTAAATTATTTTGCTGTTAAACCCTTATTTACTGTAAACCTCAGGCTTAAGTATACCTACGAAGGGCAGATTTCTGTAATATTCATCGTAGTCAAGACCGTAGCCCACAACAAATGCATCGGGAACCTCGCTGCCTGTATATTTGAGCTTAAGCTTAACATTGGGGTCTCTTCTTTCGGGTTTATCAAGAAGAGAGCAGCAGGCAACGCTTCTGGGATTTCTTGATTCAAATACACCCGTAAGCCTTTCAAGAGTTCTGCCGCTGTCAAATATATCTTCAACAAGAATTATATCATAATCGGTAAGGTCATAATTCAGATCTCTTGAAATATTAACAACACCCGATGTTACGGTTGAACTGCCGTAGCTTTTTGCTTCAACAAAGTCAATTTTACAAGGAATTGTTACAGCTCTCATAAGGTCAGACATAAAACATACCGAGCCCTTAAGTACACAAACAATAAGAAGATTTCTGCCTTTATAATCCTCGCTTATCTGCTTTCCTATACGCTCAACCATTTCCTGAATGTCTTTTTCAGAAAATAAAACTCTTTCAATATCCTTAAGCATTTTTTACCCTTCCTTTACTATTTTAATTGCATTTTTTGTTTTTTTATCAACACAGTAGGGCGAATTAACGCCGACACCGTAAGCCCATACAACTTTATTTTCTCTGTCATGAAGAACAGCAATTTCATTCCTTTTATGAGAAGGAATTTTCATTTCATTATAAAGCTTTCTTAAATCCTTGGATATTCCTCTTGATTTAAGAGTAATTCTGTCCCCCGGAAGCCTTGAAGAAATAAACAAATCATTGCTGATTTTATCATAATCAAAAGCTTCAGGGTCGCTTATATCACATTTCACAAGGCAGAACGCACCGTAATCCGTTACAGCTCTGCCGTTTTCAAAGCAACATTTCCACTCGGTAGAGGGTGAAGAAGCTGAATAAAAGCTTAACAGACCCGATTTAACCTCAGCATAAAAACCGGTTGAAATCTCAACCTTACCGTTCGAGTTCATAACGGATTCATTGATAAGGTCAATATGCTTTGCTTCAATGCTCTTGTTCATTTTATCCTTCAGAATATATGCAACAGCTCTTTTTCTTAAACTTGAAGGAGCATTTTTAAGCAATTCAGCATTATATCCGTCCGCCGTACAGCTTGAAGATATAAGCTTCATTGTTTCTGAATGCAGATATTCTTCGTCCTCACTGAGAGAATTAAAGCAACGTAAAATACTTTTTTCATAGGATTTATTAATAACGCTGAGACCCGGTACAAGATTATGACGGATATGATTTCTCGTATAATCATCAGTAAGATTGGTTGAATCGGTGATGAAGGGTAAATTATTTTCCTTGCAGTATTCTTCAATCTCCTGCCTTGTACACTCAATAAGAGGTCTTATAATATTCGGCTCCCTTTTAACGGGAATACCGCATAAGCCTTTAAGTCCCGTACCTCTTGCAAGATTAAAAAGCATAGTTTCAATGCTGTCAGAAAGAGTGTGTGCCGTTGCAACAGCATCGCAGCCGACACAGGCAAAGCATCTGTATCGCTCAAGTCTTCCGCATTCTTCCTCGGAAAGTGCATTTTCTTCAGAAAGCCTTCTTATATCAACACTGAAAACCTCAAGCTCAATACCGTTTTTATTGCAGTAATCCCTTACAAAATTTTCATCCCTCAGGGCTTCATCACCACGAAGATTGTGATTAATATGAACCGCCTTCAGAATTATACCGTATTCATCCTTCAGTTTACTTAAAATATTCAGAAGACACATTGAGTCAGCACCGCCTGAAACACCGACGGCAATACTTTTAACCGATGAAAAAAGTCCGTACTTATCAATTGTATTTTTTACTTTACATATCATTTCTGATTGTCTCCAGGTTTGAGAACAAGGTGTAGTCACCGTTCCAGGCTACCTTAACGGTTGTTGTGGGACCGTGTCTGTTTTTTGAAATAATGAACTCTGCTTCATTTACGGGAGGTCTTTCCGCTTCGGCAGGGCCGTCATCCTTTTCAGTTGCGTAATACTCATCTCTGTAAAGCATAATTACAATATCGGCATCCTGTTCAATTGAGCCCGATTCACGAAGGTCGGAAAGCTGAGGCTTATGGGATTTACCTCTGCCCTCAGTAGTTCTTGCAAGCTGAGCGAGTACTACAACGGGAATGTTAAGATCCTTAGCCATAAGCTTAAGATTTCTTGTGATTTCGGAAACCTCCTGAACACGGCTTTCAACTCGTGAGCCGCTTTTCATAAGCTGAAGGTAATCAACAAAAACTGCATCAACATCACGGAGTCTTCTGATTCGGGACTTCATTTCAGATACGGTCATATTTGATGTATCATCAAAATATAATTCACAGTTGCTCAGAAGAGCCGTTGCAGTTGCAAGCTTAGCCCATTCATCGCTTGAAATATTACCTGTTCTCATTTTAGTGCTTTCTACTCTTGCTTCCGTTGAAAGAACACGCTGAGCGAGCTGCTCCTTGGTCATTTCAAGTGAGAAGAACAGTACCTTCTTTTTGCCCATCATTGCGGTATTTCTTGCAAGGTTCAGAGCAAGACTTGTTTTACCCATAGCGGGACGGGCACCGATAATAAGAAGGTCGGAGCGGTTAAGACCGGTGATAGCTTTATCAAGGTCAACAAAGCCTGTGGTAAAGCCCTTGTATTTATCCTTATCGGGAGAACTGAGCTTCTGAAGCTTATCATAAACCTCATTTACAATAATGTCACCGATTTTTGCGGGACCTCTTGTTACTCTGCCCTGGCGGATATCATAAATTTTCTGTTCCGCAGATTCTAAAAGCAAATCTGCCTGCTCGTCAGAATTTGCCGCATCATCAATAATTGTTTTTGAAACATTGATAAGCGCTCTTTTATAGTATCTCTCACGGATTATGTTACAATACGCTTCAACATTTTCTGTTGAAGGCACCAAATCTGCAAGCTGAAAAAGATATTTTTTACCGTTTGCATCATCATAAACCTTTTCACTCTTGAGCTTTTCAAGCACAATAAGGGGGTCAATTTTATTGCCCAGGGCATCAAGCTCCTGCATAATGGTAAAAATTGACCTGTGCTGAGGAAGGTAAAAATATTCAGGCTTAACTAAAATAAGCACCTGAGTAATGCACGCCGGGTCAATAAGAATTGAACCGAGCACCGCCTGCTCAGCCTCAAGGGAGTAAGGCATATTCACATCGTCAAGTGATGTGAAATTATTGGATGGATTCATTTTATGTCACCCCATTTTGAACGTTGGTAAGAAATAATAATATTAAAATTATTCTCCTACCATTACAAAAAGCTTTGCGGAAATGCCGGTGTAAAGCTTAACCTCAAATTCATAAGTACCGAACTGCTTGATATCTTCAACAACAATCTTTCTCTTGTCAATTTTAACGCCGAATTCACTGCCAATTTTTTCAGCAATTTCCTTTGCAGTAACTGAGCCGAAGAGCTTGCCGTTAGCACCTGCTTTTGCAGTTATTCTGATTGTTTTGCCTGACATTTCATCAGCAGCCTTTTTAGCCGCTGCAGTTTCAGTTGCAATTCTGTATTTTTCTGCAGATTCTCTGTTTTTAAGCTCTGTCATACTCTGAGCATTTGCTTCAACTGCAAGTCCTTTAGGGAAAAGGAAGTTTCTTGCATAACCGTCAGAGGTATTAACAAGCTCACCCTTTTTACCTAAACCTTTAACATCCTGTTTCAATACAACTTTCATATTATATATCCTCCGTTTAAATATTAGAAAAATAATTATCAATAGCGTTCTGAAGCTTGATTTCAGCTTCAATAATATCGGTTTCGGGAAGCTGGCAGGCAGACATTGTCTGATGACCGCCGCCGCCCATTTCCTCCATAATAAGCTGAACATTGACTTCACCGTAGCTTCGTGCGGATATATTTACTCCGTTATCATTACGGTAAAGAACAAAAGCAGCCTTTATACCTTCAATATTAAGCATTTCGTCGCAGGCCTGAGAGGTAATCAGCCTTACATTATCAATGCCTTCAGGTGAGATTGAAACTGCACACTCCTTATAGGTGTATGCGGCATCAATAACAGCGTTTCTGTGGCGGAAAATCTCCATATCGTTTGAGAAAAGCTTTTTACTGTCAACAGTATTGGCACCTCTGGACCTGAGATAAGCAGCAGCCTCAAAGGTACGCACGCCGGCTCTTAAAATAAAGTTTCTTGTATCAAGCATAATACCGGAAAACAGTGCAAGAGCACCGAATGGGTCAATTACAGGCTTACTGTCAACATACTGTGCAATTTCCGTTACCATTTCAGATGCGGATGAAGAATTGGGCATATGATAAAACATAACCGTATCTTCAATAAAGCCAACGGATTTTCTGTGGTGGTCAATAACCATTACCTTAGAAACGCTGTCCACAAGCTCAGGATGTTCGGTAAAATCCTTCTTATGGGTATCAACAACAATAAGAAGGGTGTTATCCCCTGCAAGCTGCTTGCTTTCAGAGGGAGATACAATAACTCCCGTGCCCTTAAGCTCAATAAACTTTTTAACAAGCGGTAAGGCAAGTGTGTTTTCAGTATTAAGAACAATTTTTGTTTTTTTACCGAAATGCTCTGCAATACAGTACATACCCACTGCACTTCCGAATGAGTCAAAATCAGAAAATCTGTGACCCATTATAATAACATTTTCACTGTCACTGATAATCTCAGCAACGGTTTTTGCAATGAGCCTTGTTCTTACCTTGTTTTTCTTTTCATGACCGGCTGAAACACCACCATAAAATTTATACTGTGCCTCGTGCTTTACGGCAACCTGATCACCGCCGCGGCTTTGTGCCATATCAAGTGCCTGACGGGCAGAGTTATTAGCTTCAATAAGCTCATCCTCTTTACCCACACCTATTGAAAGGGTTACATCAGTATTTTTGCCGTCATAGGTAAATTCACGCACCCTGTCAAGAATAGAGAACTTATCGTTAATCATTCTTTGCAAAGCACGTTCCTCAACAAAAATCAGCATTCTTGCATTGGAATACTTTCTGCAAAGTGCTCCGTAAGATGCAGCCCAATCATCAATAAGCTGTTCAATACGGCTGAAAATAGCAGCACAGTCGCTTTCCTTAAAATTCTGATATATTTCATCAGCATTATCTATTACGGAAAGCAGAATAGAGGGTCTTGAATCATAATACTCTTTTTCGGTAATTCTGAGCTTTGTTTCATCAAAGAAATATAAAAGGTACACCTTCTCGTCACCGAGGTCAATTTCGCTTGAATATACGGAAAAATAAAGCGAATCAACCTTTATTTTGAAGCCGCAGCCGAGAAGAAGCTTATCAATATTATCCCTGCGTACAATATCCTTGATGTTTGAGCCCTTGAAATTTTCATCAATGTGAAAATCCCTTTTAAAGCTTTCATTAAGCCATATAAGGGTACCGTCCTGTTCAATAACAGTACAGGCAACGGTCAGCCGTTCAAAGGCCTTACCCTCAGAGAAATCAAGTTCAGAAGAAACTGTTTTGATTTTATGAAGAAGTTTTTCTTTCTTTGTTTTGTAATACCAGAATTTGCCGCCTGCGAAAACAAAAACCGTAACAAATTCAATTATTGCAAGGTTTCTGTTCAGCAGCAGTGTAATTGCACTCAGTACCAGAGCAACAAGCACAAAAACCAAGGACAAATCATATATTTTCCAAAGTTTTTTCATAATTAAATCTCCATCAGAATGGGAAGAATCATAGGACTTCTCTTTGTTCTTTCATACATAAGTCTTGAAACATCGTCACGGACACGGGATTTAATAGTGCCCCAATCATAAATCTTTTTATCGTAAAGCTTCATAATTGTTTCATAGGCTGTATTTTCAGCGTCCTTTATAAGGTCTCCCGCTTCTTTAACAAATACAAAGCCTCTTGAAACAACATCGGGACCTGATACAAGCTCACCCGTAGCACCGTCAAGTGTTGCAACAACAATAATTATACCGTCCTCTGCAAGGTGCTTTCTGTCCTTCAGAACTACAGAGCCTACATCACCGACACCTGAGCCGTCAACAAATACCCTGCCTGCAGGTACAGTGCCGATTTTTTTGATATAGCTTTCACAAAGCTCAAGATAAGTTCCGTTATCGGCAATAATAATATTTTCCGACGGCATACCCATTGCCTCAGCAAGAGATGCGTGCTTACTCAGATGCTTCTGCTCACCGTGAACGGGTATGAAATACTTGGGTTTAACAATACCGAGCATCAGCTTAAGCTCTTCCTTACAGGCGTGACCCGATACATGAACATCGTACATCTTTTCATAAACAACCTCAGCACCGAGCTTCATAAGCTCATTTATAACACGGCTGACGGTTTTTTCGTTACCCGGAATAGGAGTTGCGGAAATAATTACATAATCATTAGGTCCTATTGCAACCTTTCTGTGGTCAGAAAAAGCCATTCTTGTAAGTGCGGACATAGGCTCACCCTGACTGCCCGTTGTGATAAGAACAACCTGATCCTCAGGATATTTATTTATCATATCAAGCTTGATAAGAATACCTTCAGGAACATGAAGATAACCGAGCTCAGCTGCAACGGCAACAACATTTTCAAGACTTCTGCCCGAAAGAGCAACCTTTCTGCCAAGCTGTTCAGCAACATTGATAATCTGCTGAACACGGTGAATATTGGACGCAAAGGTAGCAACAATAATTCTTCTTTTTCCTGCTTTTCTGAAAAGCATATCAAAGGAAGCACCGACCTTGCTTTCACTTTCCGTAAATCCGGGACGTTCGGCATTTGTTGAGTCCGCCATAAGGCAGAGCACACCTTCCTTGCCAAGCTCAGCAAACCTTGCAATATCAATCATTTCACCGTCAATCGGAGTTGTGTCTATTTTAAAGTCACCCGTGTGAATGACGGTACCTGCAGCAGTTTTTATTGCAAGACCTACTGCATCGGGGATTGAGTGGTTAACATGGATGAATTCAACCTCAAACTCTCCGAGCTTTACAGACTCACCGGGCTTTACAACATTAAGCTTTGCACTGCCGAGAAGATTGTGTTCTTTAAGCTTACCTTCAATAAGACCGTTTGTAAGTCTTGTGCTGTAAACAGGTACATTTACACTTTTTAAAAGGTATGCAAGTGAACCAATATGGTCCTCATGACCGTGGGTTATACAAATTCCCTTAACTCTGTCGGCATTCTTTTCAATATAGCTGAAGTCGGGAATTACAAGGTCAATACCGGGCATATCCTCATCAGGGAAGGCAAGGCCGCTGTCAACAAGAATAATATCGTCGTTACATTCAAACATTGTTATATTCTTGCCGACCTCATTAAGGCCTCCGAGAAAAGCAATTCTCATCGGCTTTGAAGGAGCCTTACGTGATTTATTGTTGTTTTGCTTCTTTTTCTTTTTATAATATAAGGGTGCAGATTTACCCTTTGTGATGTTTTTATTATCCTGAATTTTTGACTTGTTCTGTGTTTTGGCTTTCTGTTTTTTCTGAGCGTTCTGTTTGTTATTTGTCTTTGAATTGTTGTTATTCTTCTGTGTTTTCTGCATTTTTTCGCTCATTTAAATTAACATCTCCTTTCTGAAGTTGAAATAAAAAATTTTACTTATATATATTGTTGAACATAATTACCCATAATAATAGTATTATAGCATATGATACTATTTTTTTAACCCTATGTCAAGAAAATAAACGTATATTTTGATTATAACAATGTGTTAATATTTTAACTCTTGACAACAGGAAATTATTGAATAGAATATATAGTATCTGACAAATGAATGCACATACATCTTGTATTTGTTTTTCTTAATTAATATAAATAACACATAAGGAAGTTTTTATTTATGCTGTCAAAAATCAAAGCTCTTATTCAGAGCACCTTTATTTACACAATTTATCTTTTCTTTATAAGAAATTTAAGAAGAGTCAGAGATAAGCTCAGAAAGCTTAAAACAAGGATCAAAAAGTTCATCCGTAAAAAAACTGACCCCTATTATGTAAGATATGTTCTGAAATATCTTTATCCTTCTATATACAGAAAGTATTCTAAGTTGCCTGTGGATGAAAATAAGGTTGTTTTTGTGGAAATCAGACTTCCCAAGCTTACAAACAGCTTCAAGCTTATGTATGATACCATATACAGAGAAACGGATTTTGATATTCACTGTCACTTTTTAAGAAATACCTATGTAACAAGACCTGAATACAGAGCAAGATGTAAAGCAATGGTCAAGGATATTGCAACCGCAAAGTATGTTTTCCTTGATGAGGCTACAAACGTAACAGGTAATTTTGAAATAAGACCTGAAACAGTAGTAACACAGCTCTGGCACGGATGCGGTGCTTTCAAAAAGTTTGGTTTCAGCACTGCAGACGCTATCTTCGGAGCTTCAAGGGCAGATATGGAAAGATATCCCTTCAACCGCAACTATACTCATGTTACGGTAAGCAGTCCCGAGGTTATCTGGGCATATGAGGAAGCTATGAGATATACTCCCGAAAGCGGAGTTGTTAAAGCTCTCGGAAGCAGCAGAACGGATATTTTTTACGATGAAGCTTTTATCAAGGAATCCTATAATACACTTTATGAACTGTTCCCTGCTGCAAAGGATAAAAAGGTAATTCTTTATGCACCGACCTTCAGAGGCAGGGTTGCAAAGGCAAAATCACCTGATGTACTTGATGTTGCTATGCTCAACGAAGCTCTCGGTGACGAATATGTTCTGATTACAAAGCATCACCCGCTTGTACGTAAGCGTCCCCGTATTCCTGAAGAATCAATCGGCACATTTGCTATGGACTTCACTGATGATATGAGCATTGAATCCCTTCTTTGTGTCAGTGATATATGTATTTCCGACTATTCTTCACTTATATTTGAATATTCACTTTTTGAAAAGCCTATGCTTTTCCTCGCCCATGACCTTGACGAATTCTTTGACTGGAGAGGCTTCTATTACGATTATGATGAACTCACACCCGGTCCTGTTGTTAAAACAAATGAGGAAATCATAGATTATATCACAAATATTGAAGAACGCTTTGATAAAAAAGAGGTTGCTGATTTCAGACAGAAATTTATGAGCTCCTGCGACGGTCACGCTACTGAAAGAATTATAAACACAGTATTCGGCGATGAGTACAATAAGCATAAAAGAGCTGAGGAGCTCCCGAAGAAGGATTATCACCTTGTGCCGAGTGCAGACGATTTCAAATTCAACAAATAACATTAAAAACACCGATAATGCTGATGCATATCGGTGTTTTTTTGATGCATTATTGTGTATTTTTTATCATCTTTAAAAACAGTTTCTAATCACTCCAAGGTAAATTCTCCGGACACTTTTTATATAGGCTAATCTTATTGACAAAAATAACAGTGATATAGTATAATAATCAGGAATTAATTTAATTTTATGAGGTGAATTTTTATGATATATGCAGTTATAGCCGCAGGCGGAATCGGCAGCAGAATGGGTAACCTTGAAAAACCGAAGCAGTACCTTACTTTAAAAAACAAGCCTATTATTGCTCATACCGTCGAAAAGTTCTATGTTAACAGCAAATTTGAAAAGGTTATTATTCTTTGCCCGGAGCAGTGGGTAAGCCACACAAAAAGCATTCTTAAAAAGCATCTGCCTGAAAACGACAGAGTTGTTGTTCTTCAGGGCGGCAACACAAGAAATGAAACCATTATGAATGCAATTAAATTCATTGAAGAAACTGACGGCCTTGATGACGAAACAATAATTGTAACCCATGATGCAGTTCGACCCTTTGTTACAGCAAGAATAATTGAAGAAAATATTGACGCTGCTCTCAGATACGGAGCTACCGACACTGTTGTTCCCGCAACAGATACAATTGTTGAAAGTCAGAACAAAAAGACTATCAGCAATATTCCCGACAGAAGCAAGCTTTATCAGGGTCAGACTCCTCAGGCATTCAAGGCCAAGCTTCTTAAGGACCTTTATTACAGCCTGACAGAAGAAGAAAAGGATATACTTACCGATGCATGCAAGATATTCAGTATGAAGGGCTACGATGTTCATCTTATCGACGGTGAAGTACACAACATCAAAATTACCTATCCCTATGACCTGAGAGTTGCTATGGCTCTTCTTGAAGACGAAAATAAACAATAATTCAGTATTCTGAAAGGAAAAAATAATGCTCAATACAGTTTACAGATTAACTCAGCCGAGAAAATTTGAAATAGCATTTGATGATATTGATATATTCGACGGAAATATAATCGTAAAGCCTACTCATCTTTCAATCTGCAATGCGGACCAGAGATATTTTCAGGGCACAAGAGATCCTAAGGTTCTTGCCCAGAAGCTTCCTATGGCACTCATTCACGAAGCAGTCGGTGAGGTAGTATACTCCCCTTCTGCTGAGTTCAAGCCCGGCGATAAAGTAGTTATGATTCCGAACACACCCACTGAAAAGGACGATATAATTGCAGAAAATTATCTTCGTTCAAGTAAGTTCCGTGCAAGCGGATTTGACGGCTTTATGCAGGAATATGTTTCAATTGCAGCCGACAGACTCGTTAAGCTTCCTGAAGGAATAAATCCTGAGGTTGCTTCTTTTACGGAAATTGTTTCCGTAAGTGTGCACGCAATCAGCAGATTTATGAAATTTGCCCATGACAGAAGAGACGTTATCGGTGTATGGGGTGACGGAAACCTCAGCTATATGACCTGTATTTTCTTAAGGAAGTTCTTTCCTGATTCTAAAATTTATGTTTTTGGCGTTGTTCCTAAAAAGCTCAGTGACTTTTCATTTGTTGATGAAACCTTCCTCACAACTGAAATTCCTGAGGATATGAAAATCGACCATGCCTTTGAATGTGTTGGCGGTAACGGCTGTCAGCCCGCAATAAGCCAGATAATTGATTATATCAATCCCGAAGGCACAATCTCAATTCTCGGTGTCAGCGAATATCCCGTACCCATCAACACAAGAATGATGCTTGAAAAGGGTCTGAGAATGTTCGGCAGCAGCCGAAGCGGAAGAGAAGACTTTGTTAAGACAGTTGAAATGTATAAGGAACACCCTGATATTGTTGAGTATCTCAGCCAGATGGTGTGTGTTGTAAAGCCCGTAAGAAACATCAGTGATATGATTGAGGCTTTTGACCTTGATACAAAAAAAGCTTTCGGCAAAACTATAATGAAATGGGAAAAATAAAAAAACAAGCGATATCTGATGATATCGCTTGTTTTTTATTATATTAATGCATTCCAGTCATCAATTTCACCGTCATACAGAATACCTGACATAAGCTCAGGCAAACTTATGGGATTACCTGCAAAGTCTTTAAGCTTTATTACCTTTCCGAGTCTTTCACACACAGCAATAAAAGCCTTATATTCAGGTGTATCGGGAGAATAATTTTCGGTTCCTCCGTACATATTCAGGATAACCTGACAGATAAATTCAACTATTTTATCATCTTTGATGCTGTCATCAACATATTTGCCGCAACCTAAAAGTCTGCAAAGCTTTGTAAAGGTCAGGGAATTGATAAGCTTACCTATTTTCTGTAAAACAGGCTGAACCTTGCGAAGCTTTTCTTCCTCACCGCTGAATCCCTGAGCCAGAACAAGGAAGGTTTCATAATCATTTTCAACAGTATCGAATACACCCTTAATCATATAAATAAAGTGCTCTTTGGCATATTCAATTACGTCCTTGCCGCCTAAGTCCCAGTTGATTGACTTTACCTGAACGGTTTTAACATCCATTCCGTTATCGCTGAACTCAACCTTTCTGTAAGCAAGAGGATAAGCTATAAGAGAAGCAGTATTTACCTGATAAAGTCTGTTTCCTTTTTTTGATTCAATATAATCAATATCATGAATATGAGTGTGACCTACAAAAACATATTTAAGCCCAAGGTCTGCAAGATAAGGTGCAGTAAATTCATATCCGCCAAGCATTGCCTTGTGTGAAAACAGCGGATAAATAGGTGAAGGCTCAACAAGAGGATGGTGTGTCATTGCGAAAATCTCGCAGCCTGCCTTTTTTGCGTCTTCAACCTGATCTTTTATCCAGAAAAGCAAATCGTTGTAATAGCCGCAGAATTCATCAAAATCACCGTCATCATTCAGTGCAAGCA
>JAXJQQ010000149.1:0-3260 GCA_036311065.1 Acutalibacteraceae bacterium
CAATTTAATTAAAGGTTAGCTTTACACCCTTAAGTGGGTCAACAGAGATAGCGAGGTCATAAGATAGCCCACCGAGTTTGACTTCGGTGGGTTTTGTAAATTGGAGGAATATTTATGACTGTAACCTTCTTCGGTCACAAGGACACACCAAAAGAAATAGAGCCGACCCTACGGACGACTCTTGTTGATTTAATTGAAAATCACGGTGCTACAGAATTTTATGTCGGCAATAACGGCAATTTCGACACCATGGGTCGCCGTCAGCTTGAGAATTTATCTAAAACTTATCCCATAACTTACAACGTTGTTTTAGCCTACCTTCCAACAAAGAAAAGCGAATATGATGACTATACAAACACCATTTACCCCGAAGGCATTGAAACTGTCCCCAAACGCTTCGCAATCTCTTACCGTAACAAATGGATGGTGGAGCAGTCTGATATTGTCATTACTTATGTTGCCCGAACCTACGGCGGTGCTTGGCAGTTTAAAGCTATGGCGGAAAGGCAAGGGAAGACGGTAATTGAGTTAAACAAATAAAAGTGGCTAAAAAATAAGATAAATTTAATTTTTATATTGACAAAGTCAATTTAAAGTGTTAAACTGCTAAACAAGTTAACATAATAAAAACTGTGACGAAGACGGAATCTGAGGCTTGTTTTTTCAGAGAGTCAGGGACGGTGTGAGCCTGACAAAACATTTCAGATTTCCCATCCCTTCTGAGTTGGAAGTTCGAAACACTGACGGTTTAGTAGATGCTTCTCGTGAATGCTGCGTTAATGCATAGGAGTTGTTGGACTCCGAAGAGGTGGCGGATTTTTCTTATCCGCAATTTGAGTGGTACCGCGAGTGCTGAATTTATATTTACACCCGTCTCAAAGCAAAAGAAGGCTTTGGGGCGGTTTTTGTTCGCCTCAAATGCAGATATAATTAATTATAAAGAAAGGTGAATGAAAATGTTGTCTTTATCAAAAGTGTTCAATGCACAAACCGTACTAAAAAATATCATCCGCGAAACGAATGTTGTTCGTGCTCACGGCATAGCACCTGATTGCAAGTTATATCTCAAGCCTGAAAATCTGCAATTTACAGGTTCATTCAAGGTCAGAGGTGCGGCTTATAAAATAGCGATGCTTTCCGAAGAAGAAAAAGCAAAGGGAGTTGTTGCCTGTTCAGCAGGAAATCACGCTCAAGGAGTTGCTTTAGCCGCTACAAAAAATGGTATCAAATCTCTCATCTGTCTGCCTGATACAGCCCCTATTTCAAAAGTTGAAGCGACAAAAGGCTTCGGTGCTTCAGTTTGTCTTGTTGAGGGCTGCTATGATGACGCATATCAAAAGGCACTGGAGCTTAAAGAAAAAGAAGGCTATACTTTTGTTCATCCATTTGACGATGAAAATGTAATTGCCGGACAAGGAACAATTGCTTTGGAAATTTTGAATTCTCTTGACGATATTGATGCTATTGTTGTACCTATCGGTGGAGGTGGGCTTGCTGCAGGTGTAGCTTTTACAGTTAAACAAATTAAGCCTGAGGTTAAGGTTTACGGTGTTCAGGTAAGCGGTGCACCGAGTATGTATAATTCTATCAAGAAAGGAGAAATTGAAGCTCTCGATTCCGTATCAACAATTGCAGACGGTATAGCTGTTAAAAAGCCCGGTATAAATACGTTTGAGCTTATCAGCAAATATGTTGATGATATTGCGCTTGTAAGTGATGAAGAAGTCGCCAGTGCTATACTCTCTTTAATTGAAAAGCAGAAAATGATAGCTGAGGGTGCAGGTGCTACAGCAGTTGCCGCTGTCATGTTTAATAAATTTCCTCTTAAAGGCAAGAGAGTTGTTGCAATTGTTTCAGGCGGTAATATAGATGTTACAAGTCTTTCCCGTGTTATTGACAGAGGTTTGCTTAATTCAGGACGCTCCACAAGTCTGCTTATTGAGCTTATTGATAAACCCGGTCAGCTAAAAGACATCTCCCGTATTATAGCTGATTGCGGCGGCAATGTAACAGGTGTACACTACGAAAAAGGTAATACGGAAAGTGTTAACGGATGCTTCCTTCGTATTGAGATGGAAACAAGGGATTTCGACCATGTTAATCTTATCACGCAAACCTTGCGCGGTGAGGGCTTTAAATTAGTAGAATAAAGATGTGATATCAGCTTATGGAATATTATAAAATCAAAATCGTGATGAGCGATAAAGCCGGCGTTCTTAACAGAGTTACTGCATTGTTCAGCAGATTACAGATAAACATCAAAATGCTGGCTTTGGATAATACGGATTACAGTGAGAATGCCGATGTTACCTTCGGCTTTCAGTGTACAGAAGAAAACAAAAAGCTTTTGCTTGGCAGACTCGAAAAAATCTTTGATGTACATTGTGTAGAAGAGATGTAAAAATAAAAGCAACACCCAAAGTTAGTTTCGTCTTCAGGAGCTGCAGGTTTATTAACACTTATAATGTTGTTCTACAAACCACGTCCATTGGTTATGTAATGATTATCGCACATTCGGCTTTATCTTTTCAACCTGTGATAGCAAATCACCCCTGACTTTCATTTAAGAAGGTCAGGGGTTGATATTTGTTATTCGGCAAAGTGGGATTTGTTTATTCTTTTATAAACATCTTATCCCTATCAGGTATACCTGCTTCATCGGTAATATATCTTTCGACCTTCATGCTCAAATTATACTTTTCACGTAAACTGATGATTTTTGACATCATCGGTGATTTATGATGTATGTCGAGTGCAAGCTGGTCTTTCCAGCTATCAATTAAAAGGACGGTTTCATTGTCATTCATAGGGAAAAAGTATTCATATTTTAAGTTGCCTTCTTCGGCACGGATTTCGTCAACAATTCCCGTTGAAATCATTTCTTCGGCAAATTTTCTTGCATTTCCGTTTGTACCTGAATAGTAAATATTTACTGTAATTGCCATAAAACGCACCTAAAAAATTTTATTAGATATATTATATTTTATTTTCTGATTATTGTCAACATAAAACAACAGCTGCAATAAAACATACAAGCCCCTTCCCAACAAAAGGAAAGAGGCTTGTGTGTTGAAAGTATATGGGGTGAGGAGATTTTAGCGAATCAATTAAATTTCAGGAGCAATATTCCCTTTTCCGACAGCACCTCTTCAATTCGGTCGAGTACGTCTTCCTTTTCAGCACGGACTGTGTGATAGTTATAACCGCCCGTTATGTTCATAAGCTGTGTTGACTTTCCTGTTCTGACACCCTCAATAAAC
>JAXJQQ010000150.1:0-9716 GCA_036311065.1 Acutalibacteraceae bacterium
ACGTAAAACTCCCAACGGGCCAAAATGGCCCATTGGAGAATAAAGGTGGTAGTAGGTCATTTTGACCAACTACCAAAAATCTAACGCAGTATTCATATATCGGGTTTTAGAATTTTGGCTATAAAAACCACCTGCTACTTTGGGGTAACAGGTGTATGAAAACAGATTGAAATTTGTGGTGTTGGTGTGGTATAATGATTCATATTAATAAAAAGTTGTGAGACAGTTATGAAAAAGATATTAAATTCAAATACAATAAAAATTATTGCTATTATTGCAATGACCATTGACCATATTGCTTGGTTGGTTTTTCCGGGATATGATGATGGGGTTATCCCTGTTGTTCTGCATATAATCGGCAGACTTACTTGTCCGATTATGTGTTATTTCATAGCAGAAGGTTATCATTACACCAAAAATATAAATAAATACACTATGCAGTTATTTGCGTTTGCTTTTATATCGCATTTTGCTTACATATTCGCTTCTTCATCTTTTGTTGATTGGAAATCCTTTATCCCGTTTTATTACGGAGATGTTTTCAATCAGACGAGTGTTATGTGGTCTCTTGTATGGGGTTTGGTAATGCTCCGTGTTGTAAACAGCGAAAGAATGAAGACAAGCATAAAAGTTTTTCTTGTATTGCTTATTTGTGTTATTACCTTCCCGAGTGACTGGTGCGGATGTTCATAACACAAGTAGTTCTCCGGTAATACATATTCTATCTTTCGTACTTTACTATATTTCCTCAGATATGGAGGAATACATAATGTCAAATATTATTGAAGATTTCTATTACGGCAACATAGAGCCACAAGAAGTCAATTCAGAATTAACCCCCTAACGGTTTTTATAATAAAAATAGTATCTCGCAGATGTTGATACGCAGGCAAAAATTATGCTTGACACGGTTGTGGATCAGAAGAAAACAGCACAAGGCATAATTAAGAAGCTGAAGGAGTAAAATCTGTTGGAGTGGATATGTTCTATGCAGAATGCAGTTACACTATCACGAGAAATAATTTGTAGTTATTTTAAAATGAGAAAGATTTTTACAAATTTAAAAAACACTTTTAAATTTTCTGTTAATAATCTTGACAAGCTGACAAATACTATTATATAATGTGAAAAATATTTAAACTTTGGAACCAGCTGTCTGCAGAGGATGTTGGTTCCTTTTTGTTTTTTTTTAGCAAAAAACATATTACTGTAATTAAAATTGACAGAAAAGGAGAATGTTTAATGGAAATTCAACTTCAGGAACTTATCAACCAGATAAAAAAAGATGGTGTCGAAGCTGCTGAAGCTCAAGCTGCCGCAATACTCGAAACAGCCAAAGCAGAGGCAAAAAAAATCATTGCCGATGCAAACACACAGGCAGATAGAATTTTGTCTGATGCAAAAAATAAAAATGAACGAACCGTAAAATCAGGTGAAGATGCAATCCGACAGGCAGGTCGTAATCTTCTTATATCCTTCAGAGAAAGTGTTACGAAAGAGCTTAAAGCGATTATAGGAGAAAACGTTTCATCGGTTTATTCTTCAGATGCACTGTCACAGCTTATTATCAGAATTGTTGAAGGCTGGGCATCAAAACCTGATGCAGATGATCTTTCTGTTATTCTAAGCAGTGATGACCTTGCAAAGCTCGAAGACTCTCTTCTTGCTGAGCTTAAAGCAAAAATGCTCACCGGAGTTACTCTCAAAGCCAATGACAATGTTGACGGCGGATTCCGAATTGCAGTAAACGGTGACGGAGCGTATTATGATTATTCCAAAGAGGCTGTTACCGATATGTTGTCAAGCTATCTCAGCCCTAAGATTACTGCGTTATTGAAAGAGGCTGAATAATTATGGCGGAGTATTATCTGATATCTCAGCTGCCTTCTCTGGATGGTTTGGGTGAAAACACACCGATACCGGTTACCGAAAATCAATTCTTTGAGTTATGCAGCCGATTTTTAGGAAAAAGAGCACTTGCTGAGCTTAAAAATATTTCTCTTATTCCATCAAGAACTTATGAAAAATCATCATCTGCTCTGATTGAAAAATGGAATGAAGGTGAACGTAATCTTCGCCTTGCATTAGCGAAGCTTCGTGCAGATAAGATGAACAAACATTTTGATGAAGTAATGCAGTCTTTTCCTGCGGGCCTTCTGCAGGCGGTGCACACCGCTATTGAAATTGAAAGTCCTATGGAGGCAGAAAAGTTTCTCAATTGCTACCGTCTTGAGTTTCTGGAAACACTCAGACCAATGGATTCTTTTTCGGAAGAATTTGTGTTCTATTATTGTCTTAAACTTAAGCTCCTGGAGCGTATGAGAAAATTTGATACACATAGCGGGGAGACCGCATACAGAAAAATCTATGACTCAATTATGAGTGAGGATAAAACGGAGGTTATACAATGACCGCAAACAAAGGTAAAGTAGTAAGTATTAACGGCAACCTTGTATCTGTAAGGTTTGAAAATAATGTTTCGATGAATGAAATTTGCTATGTTAATGTTGACGATACCAAACTCAAGAGTGAGGTTATACGCATACGAGGAAATATCGCTCAGATACAGGTTTATGAAATGACAGGCGGCATCAAATGCGGAGATGATGTTGATTTTACCGGGGAAATGCTCTCTGCACAGTTGGGTCCGGGGCTTCTGGGTCAGATTTATGACGGACTTCAGAATCCTCTGCCCGTGTTAGCTGAACAGGCAGGCTGGTTTCTTGAAAGAGGAAATTATGCAGACGGACTTGATTCCGAAAAGAAATGGGAATTCACCCCCACTGCAAAAGTCGGGGACATTCTTCGTGCCGGTGAATATATAGGTACAGTTCCTGAAGGACCTTTTACTCATAAAATATTCATTCCCTTTAATTTGCTCGGAATATACACATTGAAATCCGTTGCAGAAAAAGGCGAATATACGGTAAACGAAGAAATTGCGGTTTTAACTGATGAAAGAGGCAGAGAAATCTCTGTTGCTATGTCATTCAAGTGGCCTGTTAAGCGTGCAATCAAGTGTTACAGTGAAAGACTGGCTCCTGTCGAAACAATGGAAACAAAGGTTCGTCTTATTGACTCCTTCTTCCCGGTCGCAAAGGGCGGAACTTATTGCACTCCCGGTCCTTTCGGTGCGGGCAAAACAGTTTTACAGCACACTACATCGAAATATGCAGATGTTGATATTGTTATTATTGCTGCCTGCGGTGAACGTGCAGGTGAGGTCGTTGAAACGCTGACAGAGTTTCCTGAGCTTACTGACCCTAAAACAGGACGCTCTCTTATGGAAAGAACAATTATTGTATGCAACACGTCTTCAATGCCTGTTGCATCCCGTGAAGCTTCGGTTTACACTGCAGTAACACTTGCAGAGTATTACAGACAGATGGGGCTCAATGTTTTGATGCTTGCTGACTCAACATCACGCTGGGCTCAGGCTATGCGTGAAATGTCAGGCAGACTTGAAGAAATCCCCGGTGAAGAGGCTTTTCCCGCATATTTGGAATCATATATTGCTGCATTCTATGAACGTGCAGGATGTGTACTTCTTTCTGACGGAAGCAAGGGCTCCGTTACAATCGGAGGCACGGTTTCTCCTGCGGGCGGTAACTTTGAAGAGCCGGTTACTCAGGCGACTCTTAAGGTAGTCGGAGCCTTCCACGGGCTTTCACGTGAACGCTCTGATGCAAGAAAATATCCTGCAATAGACCCGCTTATTTCTTGGTCAAAATACAAACCGGTTACAGACCCTGCAAAGTCAGGTTTCTGCAAAAATATTCTTCTTCACGGAGACGAAATCGGTTCAATGATGAAGGTCGTCGGTGAAGATGGTACAAGTATTGAGGACTACACCATATATCTGAAGGCAGAAATGCTTGATGCTGTTTATCTTCAGCAGAACTCTTTTGATTCCGTTGAAGCAAACTGTACCAAAGAGCGTCAGCGTTATGTAACGGATAAACTTGTGTATATTCTCGGCAGTGAATATACTCTTGACAGTAAGGATGATGCCCGCAACTTCTTCAATCGTATGAGACAGAAATTTATTGACTGGAATTATACCGAATTTAAAAGTGAAGCCTTTGCCAAAGCAGAGGCTGAAATAGACGCAATTTACGCTAACGGTCAAGGCAGATTAAGCCGTGAAGCAGAACTTCTTCTGAAAGGTGGTGAGTGATAGTGAACAAGGTATTCAACAAAATAGAATCAATTACAGGTAACGTTATTACCGTTAAAGCACAGGGCATACGCTACAACGAATTGGCACAGATAAATACCCGTTTCGGCAAATCACTCGCCCAGGTCAATAAAATTGACGGGGATGTTGTTTCATTGCAGGTGTTTGCAGGCGGTCAGGGTATTTCAACCGGTGATGAGGTTCGCTTTTTAGGTCACGATATGAGAGTCTCATTCAGCGATGACCTTCTCGGCAGAATTTTTAACGGTTCAGGTGAGCCCAGAGATAAAGGTCCGGCACTTACGGATAATATGAAACCGATCGGCGGTCCGTCGGTTAACCCTACAAAACGAATTCTTGCAAACAGAATGATGAGAACAAATATCCCGATGATTGATATGTTCAATACACTTGTTGTATCACAGAAGCTGCCGATTTTTTCAATTTCAGGTGAGCCTTACAACCAGCTTCTTGCCCGTATTGCCTTGCAGGCTGAAGCAGATGTTATCGTTCTTGGGGGTATGGGACTTAAATACGATGATTTTCTTTATTTCAAAGAAGAACTGTCAAACGGTGGTGCTTTAAGCAAAACAGTTATGTTTATTCATACTGCATCCGACCCTACCGTTGAATGTATGATGATTCCCGATATGGCGCTTGCTGTTGCAGAACAGTTTGCGTTGCAGGATAAGGATGTATTGGTACTTCTTACTGATATGACAAACTTTGCAGATGCAATGAAAGAAATTGCTATCACACAGGAACAGGTCCCCTCAAACCGAGGCTATCCCGGTGACCTTTATTCTCAGCTTGCTTCACGTTATGAAAAAGCAGTTGATTTTGACAGTTCAGGCTCTGTCACGGTGCTTGCGGTTACTACAATGCCGGGTGATGACGTTACACACCCTGTTCCCGATAATACAGGCTATATTACCGAAGGTCAGTATTATCTGAAAGGCGGACGAATTGAACCCTTCGGATCTCTTTCACGACTCAAGCAGAATGTCAACAGCAAAACACGTAAAGATCACCGTATTCTTATGGACTCTATGATTAGATTGTATTCATCCTATAAAGAAACATTAGAAAAGAAGAATATGGGCTTTTCTATGAACCGTTGGGATGAAAAATTATTGAAATACGGTCAGCTTTTTGAAAATAAGCTTATGGATTTGTCGGTTAATTTAACACTTGAGGAGTCACTTGACCTCGGTTGGCAGATTCTTGCAGATTGTTTCCAAAAAGATGAAACAGGAATTAAGTCAGACCTTACAGATGAATTCTGGCCTGTAAAGTAAGGAGGACTGAATTTTGGCAAAAATCAAATTAACTAAAAATGAGTTAAAGGTACAGAAAGATGCTCTTAAAATGTATCAAAGATATTTGCCTACGCTGACACTTAAAAAGCAACAGCTTCAATCGGAAATAAGAATAATTGAAGCAAAGGCTGCCTCGGTAAGACAAGAACGGGAAAACTTAGAAAAAGGTTTTTCTTCATGGATTGCAGTTTTCAGCGAAGAAAGTGCTTTCCCCGACGGAATTATTACTGTAAGCAACATCCGAAAAGGAACGGGAAACATTGCAGGTGTTACGATTCCCACTTTTGAGGGTGCAGACTTTTCCAGAGGCGATTATGATTTGTATGAAACACCGCTTTGGGTGGATATTGCAGCAAATCATATGGAAAAAGCAATGTCGCTTGATTTAGAGGCGGAAGTGTTGGATGAACAGGTAAGGCTTTTAGAAAAAGAATTGCTTTCTACTTCGCAAAGAGTCAACCTGTTTGAAAAAGTAAAAATCCCTGAAACACAGGCAAATATCAAAAAGATATCAATTTATATGGCAGACCAACAGGTCAGCGCTGTTGTGCGTTCAAAAATTTCAAAACGCAAAATAGCCGCTCGTGATGAAGCATCTTCGGAAACGGAGGTGTACGCTGTATGATTGTACCGATGAAAAAAATCTCTCTTGTAGTTATGGGAGATAAAAAAAGAGAAGCTCTTAAAAAACTTCGCAAAGCAGGAATTGTTCACATAGAAATAACAGAAGGCTCAGGCAAAAAAATCGATGAGTTAAAAGAACAGATTGTTCTGCTTGAAAGTGCGGTTTTTCTGTTAAGCGAAAAGAAAAATAAGAACATTGAGCAAAAAGACATAACTGCTTCCGAAGCTGTTTCAGCAGCAAAAGAAATAACTTCCTTAGCTGAAAAAAAGAAAGCTTATCTGAATGAACAGCATTTATTGATTTCCGAACTTGAGCGAATTAAGGGCTGGGGCGAAGTCAACCCTGACGACATTAACGATTTGTTAAACAAAGGTGTTGACATTTCGTTTTATGAAATGCCGATAGCTGAATATGGCAGTATTCCTGAAGCAGTAAAAACCATTAGTTTAGAAAAAACTAAAAATTCAGTGAAGTTTGCTCTGATTATATCCGGCGTTGAGGGTAAAGAAACTGCAGAAAAACTCAAAAGCTATCGTTTTGAGTTACCGAAGATTTCCACCGCAGAGATAAAACAAAGGCTTGAAGAAATCAGCAAAGCGATAGAGTCAATTGATGAAAAAATAATTGGCTATGCAGGGTATAATTATGGTATGAAGAATACGGTTAAATCCTGCGAAAAGGAAATTGAATTTGAGGTATATGCCACCGGTATGGCAGATGAAAGCTTATCGGAGAACGATAAAAATGATGTTTCGGTTGCATATTTTACGGGATATGTTGAAGAGGAAAATCTGCCTCACCTTAAAGAAATTGCCAAAGATAATTTCTGGGGACTTCTTATTGAGGATCCCACTGAAGAGGATAATGTTCCGACAAAGCTTAAAAACAATAAGTTTGTAAGCCTTATTTATCCGCTTACTGACTTTTTAGGCACTGTTCCGGGGTATTTTGAGTATGATATTTCAGGTTGGTTCTTAGGCTTTATCCTCGTTTTCTTCGGAATTATATTCGGTGACGGAGTTTACGGACTGCTTATTTCAGCTGTTGCTGCAGTGTTGATTATTAAATCTGCAAAAGCAAAGAAAGAAATCCCACCCGCATTTCTGTTAGTTGGTCTTTTCGGTATTTCGACAATACTCTGGGGAACATTAACCTGCACATGGGGCGGTCTTCCTGCTGAGAAGTTACCCGAATGGCTTCAGAAGATATCAATTCCGTTTATCTCAAATGTATATGCTGATAAAATATGGTATCCTTTCTGGACAAACGGAGAGATTGGACTTACAACCGCCCAGAATTTGCAGATTTTCTGTTTCTCTTTGGCTCTCGTTCAGCTTGTTATAGCACATCTTAAGGTTGCAAAAAGAAACAAAAAATCAATTAAAATACTCGGAGATATCGGGTCGATATTGCAACTTGTAGGTATCTATTATGTTGTACTGAGCTTTGTTGTTAATCCCGATGTTTTCAGCTTCGGACTTGTAATCGGCGGTATTCCCGTGGGAACAGTTGCACTTATACTTGTTATCGTCGGATTTGTTATGAGCTTTGTGTTTGCAAATTATGAGGGTAGTGTCGGTAAATCTATACTCGAAAGTCTGAAAAACATTGTCTCTGTTTTGCTTGGTGTAGTAAATGTTTTCTCAGATATAGTTTCTTATATAAGGCTTTGGGCAGTCGGTCTTGCAGGTGCGGCGATATCTGCAACTGTAAACGAGCTTGCAAGTCCGTTGCTTGGCAATTTTATGTTTATGATAATTGCCATAGTCCTTCTGGTATTCGGACACGGACTTAATATGATACTGAATGTTCTGTCTGTTATTGTTCACGGAATCAGACTGAACACTTTGGAATTCTCATCACATCTTGATATGTCCTGGAGCGGACACAAATTCAAACCATTTAAAGAACAAATTGATTAAAAAAAGGAGAATTACTATGAATTTAGGTTTATTAGGTACAGCGTTAGCAATGGGTATTGCCGCTATCGGTTCTGCAATCGGTATCGGTATCGCAGGTCAGGCATCAATAGGTGCATGGAAGAAGTGTTATATGAACAATAAGGCAGCACCGTTCATTCTTACGGTTTTTGCAGGTGCCCCCCTTACACAGACTATTTACGGCTTTCTTCTTATGCAACAGATGAAATCAGCCACCGCAGACCCTGCTTTTCTTTTTGGTCTCGGTATTGCATCAGGTCTTGCAATGGCTGTTTCAGCTTTTGTTCAGGGTAAAGCAGGTGCCGCAGGTGCAGATGCTTTAGCTGAAACCGGAAAAGGTTTTTCTCAGTATATCACTGTTGTCGGTCTTTGCGAAACCGTTGCGTTGTTCGCACTCGTTTTCAGCATGGTAGCTTTAGGATAACTTGAAAAAGGTTGGAGTATCATTATATTATTGAGTTTTTAATGAAATCTGATACTGGTTCAGAAATAATCTCTTTTTGCCTTTTTCTCATCTGCATTTATGTATTCAAAAACCGTTTCACTGCAAGTGAGGCGGTTTTTTTATCTCTTTTTGGTGCAATTACAGCACCACTGATTTACAAACTAATTGACCACATTGATGTTTATGAAGCAGAAGGTAAAGGCAAAAACAAGACACAGAGGGTAGTGATTCACTACAACTTTGTCGGATACCTTGAAATACCTGAATCTGGCGAACCTTACTTCACAGCAGATACCCGTCAGAGAGTGGCAATAGGTTATATTGCAAAACCCACAGAAAAGTCAGCATAACAAAAATCGCACTCCAAAAGGAATGCGACGATACATAAAAATTATATCAAACTATATACAAAACTCTATTTAAGCAAAAAAAGTGAGTATTCACAGGTCAAATCCCTTATGAATACTCAATATGGAGCTGCATTGCAAGCCTTTGTATTATGGCTATCGGCACAAACAGAGGCAACATCAAAAAGCAAATGCTATGGATGGTATTTTATGTAGCTATTTATTCTGTTGTATATTTCTTTGCACTTGATAAGCTGTACGGAATTATACAAATGGGCGTTGTCTTTTCGATACCGGTTATTATGATGTATAACGGACAGCGAGGATACAGCCCAAAGATAAACAAAATTATGAAATGGCTATTTTACATATACTATCCTTTACATCTGTTTATCATTGGTTATATTCAATACGTTAGTTGACACACATAATCTTTCAACTGCTCTCATCGTGAGAGCAGTTTTTCTTTGCCGTTTTAGCCTCCCTCTACTATACTTCCTTTCAGTCTGAATACTAATTGGTGGGGGGCAATTATAATACTAACAGAAAAATCTAACGCAGTATTCATATACCGGAACTTAGGATTTTGAGTATAAAAAAACACCTGCTACTTTTTAAAGTAACAAGCGTTTAAATTTATGTATATATTAAAGTATTTTAAAAAGCTGATTTAAATCATTGATGACTTTGTACCCTTTGCCGATACTTTTGATTTTCTCTGTAATATATGCTTGCTTGTTCCTACAAAGGAGAACGGTGTTTATACCAACCTCCATAGCACCCATACAGTTTTTCAAGCTGTCATCAATAAATATTGCTTCTTCGGGTTTTATATTTAATTCTTGAAGAGCAGTGTTATACAT
>JAXJQQ010000151.1:0-9897 GCA_036311065.1 Acutalibacteraceae bacterium
GGCTTGATAACACCCCGTTTTCAAACGGGCTTTCCCATTGCTTTCGTTTTATGCCCCGCCCCCAATCGCCGCCGCTCAGGAGACAGCAAATATTCTTCCCCGACGGATGCCGAAAAGGCTGGGGGAAAGCATTATCAAGCAATAAATTATAGTCTTCGGATTTACCTTTTACCAAAGATTTTTGTGTATCTGAAATGATATTTAACAGGTTAATTATTAAAGGCTTTTTTGCGTACTGCCTGTAAATGAAAGATAAAACATTACAGCGGCCTGCGGCAAAGCTTGCTTCTGCCGCCAAAAAGGGCGTTTTGCTTACTTTGGCGCTCGAATGAGCCAAAGTAAGTGCCTCAGCGGCATGAGCGAACGGACATTGAAGAAAAACTATACTTAAAAGTTTTATAATAGGTCAGATAAAAGCTCCACGGCAAGCGTTAAAAGATTTATTGGAACATAAATTAATAAAATATAACCCCTCAGTCAAAATCTTACGATTTGCCAGCTCCCCTTTCAGGAGAGCCTCTGCGTGGTGGTGACTTCGTCACAATCGTAACGGCTGAAGTTATATAAAAAAACAAAGCAACCACATCCCGAAAATTTAATTCCTGAAAAAAAGAGGTTTATTATGCGAAACTATCAGAAAGAACTCGATAATATAATAGAAACCAACCGTAAGGCGGGAGTTGTTCCCACCCTGCTTCTTCATGCCTGCTGTGCCCCCTGCAGCAGCTATTGTCTTGAATATCTGTCTCAGTTTTTCCGCATAACGGTTTTCTTTTATAATCCCAATATCTACCCTGAAAAGGAATACACTTACAGAGCCGGGGAAATCAGAAGACTCATAAGAGAAAGCGAATATGTAAACGAAGTGTCACTTATTGAAGGCGAATTCAGTCCCGATGAATTCTATTCTGCGGTAAAGGGCCTTGAAGGGGTAAAGGAAGGCGGAGAGAGATGCTTTAATTGTTATGAGCTCCGTCTCATGAAAACGGCAGAGCTCTGTAAAAACCTTGGCTTTGATTATTTCACCACCACCCTTACAATCAGCCCCCTTAAAAATGCCGAAAAGATAAACGAAATCGGTGAGCGACTTGCCGAAGAATACGGTGTAAAGCATCTGCCCTCAGATTTTAAAAAGAAAAACGGATATAAAAGATCGATCGAGCTTTCAAAAGAGCATAATTTATACAGGCAGAATTACTGCGGCTGTGTTTTTTCCAAAAGACAACCATCATTTCCTTTTGCAATCTTTGACCTTGACGGTACGCTGCTTGACACCCTGGGTGATTTACACGCTGCCGTCAATCACGCCCTCAGACAGTTCGGCTTTCCCGAAAGGAGTATTTCCGAGGTGTGCCGATTTATAGGTAACGGTGTTGTAAAGCTTATGGAAAGGTCAACACCCGACGGCACCGACGAAAGCACCAATGCCGAATGTCTCAGTGCTTTCAGGGAATATTATCTTGCTCATATGGCGGATACGACTGCACCCTATGAGGGCATTGTTGACCTGTTGAAAAAGCTGCGTAAAAACGGTGTTAAAATCGCTGTTGTTTCAAACAAGCTTCATCCTGCTGTGGTTGACCTTTGTGAGGATTATTTCAGCGGACTTATTGATATAGCTTTAGGTGTAGCCGAAGAAAACGAAAGAAAGCCTGCTCCCGTAAATGTATATAAAGCAATGAAGCTTATGGGTGCCGATAAAAGCAATACAATTTATATCGGCGACAGTGAGGTGGACGTTCAGACGGCAAATAATGCAGGTCTTCCCTGCATAGGTGTCACCTGGGGCTTCAGAGACAGAGATGAGCTTGTTTCTGAAGGGGCAAAATTCATTGCCGCAGATACGGATGAGGTTGAGAGGATAATCCTCTGAGTCATTTGCAAAACTATTGTAAAAGCGGTTTTAATGTGGTATAATCAAGAGTAATCGCTTATAAATTCAAAATAAAGGGAGGTATTTATTTGTCAACAATCACAAAGCATAAGAATAATTTTATGAAATACCGTTACCTTCTTAAAGAGCTGGTAGTTAAAAATATAAAGCTGCAGTACAGAAACTCCGTTCTCGGTATGTTCTGGACCTTTCTTCAGCCCCTTCTTACAATGGTTGTTCTTTCAATTGTTTTCAATAACCTTTTCGGCAGGGATTCCTCAAAGGTGGTAAACTATTCCGTTTACCTTCTTTCCGGCAGACTGCTTTACGAATTTTTCACCCAGAGCACAAAAAGAGCTATGCGCTCTATACGCTCAAACGCTTCAATAATCAAAAAGGTTTATGTGCCCAAGTACATTTATCCTCTGTCTCAGGCACTTTCAACCTTTGTAACCTTCCTGATTTCACTTTCTGTGCTTGCCGTTGTTATTCTCTTTTTCAACATCATCGGCAAGGACCCGGTACCCATAACCTTCAATATATTCTATGCAATTATCCCCATTATAATTTTATTTGTTTTTTCTTTGGGCGTCGGTATGCTTCTGGGTACACTGAACGTATTTTTCAAGGACATTGAAAACTTTTACGATGTTTTCACCCTTCTTCTTTTTTACCTTACTCCCATTGTGTATACCGTTGACCGTCTCGGCTTTGAGAATGGCTCATGGCAGTCAATAATGCTCAAATTAAATCCTCTTTACGGAATTATTGAGATGTTCCGAGCGGCAGTGCTTCACGGAGATAAATTCCTTGCCTATTTCAGCACTAACGAGCTGATTTACACAAGCGTTGTTGCTCTTGTGGCATTTGTAATCGGTTTTGCCGTGTTCTATAAAAATCAGGATAAATTTATCCTGCATATTTAAGGAGGTGCGGCAGAATGAGTAACAAATATGCAATTGAAGTAAAAAATGTAAGCATGCTCTTTCATCTTAATAAAGAAAGGGTAGACAACGCAAAGGAATACTTCGTCCGCCTTCTTACAAGAAAGCTCAGCTACACTGAATTCTGGGCACTCAGGGATATCTCCTTCAAAATTGAAAAAGGCGACCGTGTTGGTGTTTTAGGCTTTAACGGTGCAGGCAAAAGTACACTTCTGAAGACCATTGCAGGCGTGCTGAAACCCACAATGGGCAGTGTTAAGGTAAGCGGTGTTATTGCTCCCATGCTTGAACTGGGTGCTGGCTTTGATATGAACTATTCAGGTGCGGAAAACATTTACCTTTACGGCACAACAATGGGCTTTTCAAGAAAGTTCATTGAGGAAAAGTATAACGAAATTGTTGAGTTTTCTGAGCTTGGTGAATTTATTGATGCACCCCTTAAAAGCTACTCCTCAGGTATGAAAAGCAGACTGGGCTTTTCAATCGCAACGGCAGTAAAGCCCGATATACTTATTCTTGACGAGGTGCTCAGTGTAGGCGATGCCGCTTTCAGGGAAAAAAGTGAGCAACGTGTTCTTGATATGATGAAGGACGGCGTTACGGTGCTTTTTGTTTCCCACAGTGCTGATACGGTAAAACGAATCTGCAATAAAGCAATTATTCTTTCAAAAGGTCAGCTCATTGCCGAAGGTGACGTTGACGAAATTTGCGATATATATACAGAAATGGTTAACAGCAGATAAAAAAATCCCGATGCCACTGCATCGGGATTTTTTTTATCTGATTGTACCTGTATGCCAGATATCTCTTGCATAGTCATTGATTGCACGGTCTGCGGCAAAGCGGCCTGCACCTGCAATATTCATAAGACTCATCTTGTTCCAGCGGTTTCTGTCTGCCCATACCTCGTCAATCTTCTTCTGAGCTTTTCTGTAGTCAGCAAAGTCAGCAAGAACCATATAGGGGTCGTGGTGAATGATTGTGTTGCCGATTTCGGGGAACTGCTTGCCGCCGAAGCCTGCCTGAATGAACTCAATAACCTTTCTGAGCTCTGCATTGTTGTTGAAGTAGTTAATGGGCTGATAGCCTCTCTTTTTAAGGTCATTAACCTCAGGAGTTGTCATACCGAACAGGAACATATTGTCGTTGCCCACAGCCTCGTTGATTTCAACATTAGCACCGTCAAGGGTACCGAGGGTAAGTGCACCGTTAATCATAAACTTCATATTACCCGTACCGCTGGCTTCTGTACCTGCAAGGGAAATCTGCTCACTGATATCTGCAGCGGGCATAAGCACCTCAGCCATTGAAACGTTGTAGTCCTCAAGGTATACAACCTTGAGTCTGCCTCTCATATCAGGGTCATTGTTTACAAGGTCAGCAAGGGCACAGATCATTTCAATGATCTTCTTTGCAACAAAGTAGCCTGAAGCAGCCTTTGCACCGAAAATGTATGTGTGAGGCACATATTCACCGTCAGGATTTTCCTTGATTTCAAGGTATCTTGCAATAATCTGAAGTGCGTTAAGGTGCTGACGCTTGTACTCGTGGAGTCTTTTTACCTGAACGTCAAAAATTGAGTTGGGATCAAGGGTGATACCTGTCTTTTTCTTAACAAGGGCAGCAAGTCTCTTTTTATTTGCGAGCTTGATTTTTTCAAGCTTATTGAGCACCTTTTTATCGTCTGCAAACTTTTTAAGCTTCAGAAGCTCGTCTGCATCATAAACAAAGCCGTCACCGATAAGCTCAGTAAGGTAAGCGGTAAGCTCCGGGTTTGCCTGACAGAGCCAACGTCTGTGAGCGATACCGTTTGTAACATTCTTGAACTTGTCGGGAGTAAGATTATAATAATCGTTGAAGATTGTGTCCTTAAGAATCTGGCTGTGAAGAGCAGAAACACCGTTTACACTGTGGCAACAGGCAACACAGAGGTTAGCCATTCTGATAACACCGTTTGACGTAACAGCCATTGCTTCAACCTTACCTGCATCGTGGGTTGTTTCCCAGATATGTGCACGGTAGCGGTTATCAATTTCCTTAACAATCTGATAAATACGGGGAAGGAGAGTTCTGAAAAGGTCCTCAGGCCAGCATTCAAGTGCTTCCTTCATAACTGTGTGGTTAGTGTAAGCAGTTGCCTTTGTAACAATGCTCCATGCATCGTCCCAGCCGTAGCCGCATTCATCAAGAAGAATACGCATAAGCTCGGGAATTGCAAGGGTGGGATGAGTGTCGTTGATATGAACTGCATTCTTTTCGTGGAAGCTGTCCATTGAGCCGAAGTGGCGAAGATGTCTTGCAACCATATCCTGAACGGAAGCGGATACAAGGAAATACTGCTGCTTAAGACGAAGGCTCTTACCCTCATAGTGATTATCTGAGGGATAAAGAATTTTACTGATAACCTCAGCCATTGCCTGCTGCTCCATAGCCTTCATATACTGACCCTGGTCGAAAAGACGCATATCAAGTGAGGGAGCCTCGCTCTTCCACAAACGGAGAATTGAAATACCCTTACCGTCTTTACCGCTGACATACATGTCATAGGGAACTGCAACGATGGTCTGAGCATTTCTGTGCTCAACACTGTGATAATGTGTATCCCAGATGTCAACAATTTCACCGCCGAATTTAACTTCAACAGTATCCTTTTCTCTTGCCTTAAGCCATACCTCACCGCCGGGAAGCCAGAAATCGGGAAGCTCGGTCTGCCAGCCGTCAACAAGCTTCTGCTTGAAGATACCGCACTCGTAAAGAATGCTGTAGCCCATACCGTAGTAGCCCTGAGTTGCAAGGCCGTCAAGATAGCAGGCGGCAAGCCTTCCGAGACCGCCGTTACCGAGACCCGCATCGGGCTCACATTCAAACAGCTTATCAATTTTAATGCCCATGTCCTTAAGTGCATCGGTAAATACCTTTGTAAGGTTAAGGTTATAAAGGTTGTTCTTTAAGGAACGGCCCATAAGAAATTCCATTGAAAGATAGTAAATCTTCTTCTGCTCCTCATTTCCCTTTTCCTGACGGAACTCACGAAGACCGTCGTGCATAAGCTCACGCACAATAAGAGCCACTGCTTTATAATACTGCTCATCAGTTGCTTCCTCGGGATTTACACCGAAATAATGAGAGAGCTTGGCAGTTACAAGCTCTTTTGCTTGTTTCTTTGTAAGTGAATAATTCATACAAAACCTCCAAATTAATCTATATAAATGCCTGATTTTAGATATTGTTATGGTTATTTTATACTAAAATCTAATAAAAATCAACAGTAATGGTGAAAATAATAGGTATATTATTAAAATATATTCATGTTTTTGAGCAGTTAGTAGTTAACAGCCGCTGATCAGCTGATATATAAAGGGCAATTCATTATTCTTTTTTCTTTTTCTTCAGGTCACTGCAGACATCAATTTCCGGATATATAGCTTTACAATCGGAGAAAAACCATAAAAAAAGCACCCCGCAGGGTGCTTTTTTTATCTTATTCAATTTCAAGCATCATTGTGTTGAATTCGGCAACAATTCTTGAAGCTGTTGTTTCACCGAGTGAAACGAATTCAAGGCTCTTGCTGTCCTCGTGAATCATGGGCATATAATCGTTATCGGGAACGATGTAGCCAATCTGGTCATTTGCAAGGCCGATAACCTGAAGCTCCCTGTCGCCCTGGGTTTCTGTTACAATATCCTGAAGTGAGGGATAGTTGAAGTCCTTACCTGACCAGGCAAATTCGCCCTTGAGAGTGCCGCCGTAAACAAGCTCTGCACCGATTTCACCGGGGATGATTGCAAAAGCAAGGTCGTCACCAAGCTCCATATAACCGATTTCGGTAACAACGCTGTAAACACCGTCAACCTTCTTTACGCAGTTTTCAAAAAGACCTGCCTTGCCTGCAACTACAAGCACCTGGTTATCAATGGGAAGAGTGATTTCCTTATATCTGATGTTAAGAAGGGGTGAAACCTTTGTTTCTTCAGTAATAGCTGCAAGATCCTTTGCAATTTTCTTACCGAAGCCGATTGTGTTTTCAATGCCTTCCTGTACTTCTGTGTAGCCGATAACTGTATCTTCGTTATGGTCCTGAGTTGTGCCCATTTCTGCACCGAGGTAGAACATTACATTTGCCTCGTCCTGAAGAGCTTCTTCCACATAGTAGGGATAGTCGCCTGTAACCTCTGTACCGCCTGCACCGTTACCTACACAGTGAGCAGGTGAGGATACAAGCCAGGTTTCTCTGCTGCCGTCAGCGGGAACAAAGCGGAGTCTGTTGAAGCTGTCATCAAGAACATAGGGCTGACGCTTATCCTTGGTGTACTTTGAAGCATCTGAAGCACCGAGGTAAAGGTCACCTTCTGTCATACCGTCAAAGGCAGCCATAACAGAGTCTGTGCACTGTGTGAAAAGGTTTTCCATATATTCGGCACTCTTACCGTTTACGGGGCTCCAGTTCATCATTGTGAAGAAGGGATTAAGAAGCACCATTTCAATAATATTACCGTTCATACCGAAGGTATCAATTGCGCTGTGCTGATGAAGCACGGAAACAGTAATTGAATTGATGCCCTTTTCCTGAGCCCATGCAGCAAGTCTTGTTCTGATTTCGCGTACATCAGAAAGAGCAAGACCGTAGCAGTCAATAACTGAGAACACTGCTGAGCCTCTGCCTGTGCCGTCATTAAGAACAACAGTTCTTACCTTAAGGTCATCATAAACCTTTGTTGCATACTTGGGTGCAAAATCAATTGAGCCTGCAACATAGTATTTACCTATAACATCTTCCTTGTTTTCGGGAAGGATGGATCTTGCATCGTAGCCTAAAAGCCATTTGTCGGCTGTGGCTTCGTCAAGGAATTCCTCAGTACCTGCCATAAAGCCGGGAACCTCTTCATCACTGTCCCAGCTTTCGGGAGTGGGGATGAAATGAGCAATTGCCTTTATAAGGGTGCTCATAAGGTCATCAACAATGTTGAAGAACATTTTTTCAACTGCTGAAAACGAGGTGTAGCTTTCTGCATTTGTTTCAACACCGATTGCAACTGATGAAAATGCAAGGGTGAAGCACAGACATACGGCAATCACTGCAGTAAAAATCTTTTTCATATTAATCATTCTCCGTTCCGCCGCAAAATATATAGCGGCAATTTTACAGGATAATATTACCACAATAAAAATTTAAGGTCAAGTTTTTTGTATTACATTTATTAATGTAAATAATAATTCAGAGAACTTTTTATTTTTAAATCTGCTTATTGCATAATTTAATAAGCTGCGTAATGTGCACTATGACGAATTTATTAATTCTCTTGCATTTTGTGTTTATAAAAGCTATAATTTAAAGGATGGTAAAATTCGGTAACGGCTTTTTAGCATCAATTCAAACAGTTAAAAAAGAAAGGAGTTTTGACATGGCAAAGCAACAGAATACAGAAAAGCTTAATGTCAAAAAGACCATATTAACCGGTTTCGGTTTTTTGGCAACTTCAATAGCATGGGCAATTTATGATCCCTACATCACAAAGATTCTTAACAAGATTCTTACCGAAAGTGAATTTATTACAAACCTCAGTGCTTCACTTGCAAAGGCAATTCCCTGGATAGGTGAATTTGCAGAGGCTCAGGGTCAGAGTACAATTTCAGCTACGGGCGGCTTCTCACTGGTACCCCTTTTCATCGGTATCATTATGACCTTCGATAACATCTTTGGTGTTATTTTCCAGCCCACCTTCGGTAAGCTTTCCGATAACTGTCATTCAAAATTAGGTAAGCGCCGTCCCTTTATCGTGGGCTGTGCACCCATTTCAGCTCTTCTTTTTGCACTTATCCCCATTGTTGCACTGAACACTGAGGGTGCTATGCAGCTTCCCCTTACAATGGTTACAGTTATCCTTTTTGTTTTCTCAATGTCACTGTGGAGAGCACCCGTTGTTGCTCTTATGCCCGACCTTACTCCGCCCCACCTTCGCTCAGAGGGTAACGCCATCATCAACCTTATGGGCGGTATTGGCTCAGCAGTAGGTATGGTTGCAGGTACAATCGGTATTGCACTGTGCACCCTTTTTGCAGGCTACAGCAAGGCAGAAATCAAGGCAGACGAAACCGTTTCCTTCCCTTATGTATTCATCGTAGGTTCACTTGTTATGATTATCGGTATGCTCGTTCTTCTCTTCTTTGTTAAGGAAGAGGACACAAGCATCCGCATCAAGGGCGACGCTAATCAGTATGCTGACCAGAAGGCTCTTAAAAAGGCTCAGAAGGAAGAAGCAAAGAAAAAGAAAGCAGAGCTTAAGGCTATGAAGCTCACAAAGGGCGAAAGAAAGAGCCTTGCATTTATGCTCGGTACACTTTTCTTCCTTTTCTGTGCATCAAACGCTATAACAACCTTCTTCTCACTCTTCGCTCAGGAAATCCTTCATATGATTACCTCAGAGGCAACCTTCATTATGCTCATCTTTGCAGTGTGCTCAGGTGCAGCAGCTATCCCTGCAGGTAAGTTCGGCTCAAAGTTCGGCAGAAAGAAGACAATCATCGCAGGTCTTGCAGTATTCCTTGCAGCCTTCATCGTATTCTTCGGTGTATTTGTTGGTATGCTCGGCAGCAAGAACCTCACAATCAACAACTATGTTACAGTTAACAACGCTTATATTGCAATTGATGAAAATATCAACTCCTATAACGCTCAGATAAGCGATGCAGCTCAGGCTGAAGGCAGAGCCCTCACTGATGATGAGGTTCTCAGCATTGAAGGCTTCCTTTCATATAAGAGCGGTGAGGATATGACTGAGGCTCAGAAGGGTGCTTACGAAACCTACGAAGCACATATGACTCAGACTCTCGGCGAAGGTATTTACGATGAAATCACAACTGTTGCCGCAACAGTTCTTGAAACGGGAGACAGCTTTGAATCAGCTCTCAAAGCAATTGTTGACACAGTTAACAGCGTAACAAAGATTCTGCGCGTTCTCATTTATCCCGTTCTTATTCTCGGCGGTGCTGCAAATATGTTCATCACCGTTAACACACTTCCGCTCGTTCTTGACATCGGCGGTGTTGAAAAGGTCGGAACCTTCACAGGCTATTACTAC
>JAXJQQ010000152.1:0-42803 GCA_036311065.1 Acutalibacteraceae bacterium
GTGAACAGCTTGAACACAGAGCTACCTGGCTTTACCTTCTTTGCGACGAAGCAAATAAAAGAGGTCTTGACCCCAGAGATTTCGGCTCTGCCGCTGTAAGACGCTGCGGTCTTATGCAGGGCAAGGGTCTTGTTGAAAAGGGCAAAACCGATTCTCTTGTCGGTCTTCGCAAAACACTTTTCACAAAGCCTGCACAGTGGGTGTTTGAAATGGACATCAAAAACTCCACCGATGACGAGCTTGAAATTGAATTCCATTACTGCCCCCTTGTTAAGGCATGGCAGAAGGCAGGCTGCTCCGACGAGGAAATTGCAATGCTCTGCGATATCGCAATGTGCGGTGACAGAGGTATAGGCGAAAGATATTCCGCTGAGCTTGACCTTCCCAAAACAATTGCTAACGGTGACGATGTCTGCCACCTGAGATATCACAAGAAATAAGTAGTCAGGAAACGGTTGCCCACAGGCAACCGTTTTTGTTTTGGTAAAGCACTGCAAAAAATCATCCCGAAGTTTAAATTGCTATATAGTTTTATTTAACTTTTACCTATTGAATTATTCCTTATTTTTTGATATGATAAAATGGTATAAAAATAATACCTTGTAAAGGAGAAATAAAATGAGCGAAAAGCATTACGAAAAAATTCTTTCCAAGCTTACCCTTGATGAAAAGCTTCTTCTGCTTTCAGGTAAAACCTTCTGGCTTACCAATGAAATTGACAGAGTGGGTATACCCAGTGTATGGATGAGTGACGGCCCTCACGGTCTGAGAAAAGAAAAGGTTTCCGCAGGCACAAATATTATGCAGGAATCCGAAACCTCAACCTGCTTCCCCACTGCTGTTACAACAGCTTCATCATGGGACATCGGGCTTATGGAAGAGGTCGGCAACACAATTGCTGACGAAGCCAGAGCACTTAAGGTTACAACTGTTCTCGGTCCCGGTGTAAACATTAAAAGAAGTGCCCTTTGCGGAAGAAACTTTGAATACATTTCAGAAGACCCCTTCCACACAGCAAGAATGGGTGCTGCTTTTGTTCACGGTGTTCAGAAAAACGGCATCGGAGTGAGCCTTAAGCACTTTTGTGCAAATAATGAGGAGCACATCAGAATGTGCATTGACACCGTAGCTGACGAAAGAGCAATGCGTGAAATTTATCTTCCTGCCTTTGAGCACATTGTTAAAACAGAACAGCCCACAACAGTTATGTGCAGCTATAACAGAATTGAAGGCACATACCTTTCCGATAACAAGCGTTACCTTACAGATATCCTCAGAGGAGAATGGGGCTTCAAGGGTATTGTTGTAAGCGACTGGGGTGCAGTTAACGACAGAGTTGAAGGCATCAAGGCAGGTCTTGACCTTGAAATGCCCGGCAACAATGGTATGAACAACGCCAATATCAAGCGTGCCCTTGACAACGGTGAAATCACTATAGAGGACATTGATAAAATTGCCCTTCGTATGATCAGATTTGCCTTTGAATGCAAGGATAACGAGGGCGAAGGCTATGATATTGATTTCTCTGCACACCACGAAATTGCAAAGAAGGCAGCAGTAAAATCTGCCGTTCTTATGAAAAATGAAAACAGCATTCTTCCCCTTAAAAGCTACGAAAACATTGCAGTTATCGGTACGCTCGCAAAGAAGGTGCGCTATCAGGGTGCAGGCTCAAGCCACATTAACCCTTATAAAACCGTTTCCTTTGTTGAAGCACTGGAAAACAAGGCTCAGCATTTCACCTTTGCTCCCGGCTACACCCTCAAGGGTGACGGCTATGACCTGAAGCTTATCCGTGAAGCTGTTGAAGCTTCCAAAGGTAAGGACAAGGTTGTTATTTTCATCGGTCTTACAGATGCTTTTGAAAGTGAAGGCTTTGACAGAAAGCATATCAATATGCCCGCTTCCCATGCTCTTCTTGTTGAAGAAATTGCAAAGGTAAACAAGAACATTGTTGTTGTTCTTTCCTGCGGCTCACCTGTTCAGATGAAGCCCTGGGACAATAAGGCAAAGGCAGTTCTTAATATGTACCTGAGCGGTCAGGCTGCAGGTGAAGCCTGCTATGAGCTTCTTTACGGTGAAGCTAATCCCTCAGGTAAACTTGCAGAAACCTTCCCCCTTTACAATGAGGATAACCTTGCTTCCGCTTACTTCCCCATGGGTCCCCGTACCGTTGAATACCGCGAAAGCATTTTCGTAGGCTACAGATACTATGATTCCGCAAAAAAAGCAGTTGCTTACCCCTTCGGCCACGGCCTTTCCTACACTACATTCGAATACAGCGACCTTAAGCTTGCCAAGAAAAAGATTAAGGAAGGTGACAAACTTACCGTTTCCTTCAAAATCAAAAATACAGGTGCAGTTGATGGTGAAGAAGTAGCTCAGGTTTATGTTTCTGCTCCCGAAAGCAAAATCTACAAGGCTGAAAAGGAGCTCAAGGGCTTTAAGAAAATTGCCCTTAAGGCAGGCGAAGAAAAGAAGGTTGAAATTGAGCTTGACGAAAGAGCCTTCAGCTTTTACAATGTCAACATTTCCGACTGGCACGCAGAAAGCGGTGAATATAAAATCCTTATCGGTGCATCCTCAAGGGATATCCGCCTTGAAGACAGCGTGAAGCTTACAACAGCTAAAAAGGATGTTGAAGTTCCCGATTACAGTGAAACTGCTCCCTGCTATTATGACATTGCAAATGCCACACTCATTCCCGACAGTGAATTCAAAGCAGTTCTCGGCAGAGATATTCCCGATAACAGTGAATTCAAAAAGGGCGACCTTACAATCAACTGCTCTGTAAGTCAGGTTGCGGTAAGTCCCTTCGGCAAATTCCTTTACGGTGCACTTACAAACGGTGCAAAGGTTGTGGCTCTTACAGCAGAAAACCCTGATATGATTACAGAATCAATCAAGGATATGCCCCTTCGTTCCTTCAGCGGATTTACAGGCGGTATCCTTTCACAAAAGAGCGTTGACGGTCTTCTTGACCTTTGCAACGGCAAAAAAGGCGGCTTTAAAAAGCTTGTAAAAGGCTTGGGCGGCAGCAATGCGGGAGGATCCTTCATATGAAAAAAAGAATAATTGCAATTCTTATTGCGGCTGTAATTTTCTGCCTTACATTTACCGCCTGCGGTGGTAACAAGGCAACAGAAGGAAATGCACCTTCAGAAAACTCATCCGTAGAAGCAGGAGTTTTCGGTGCATTCGAGTCCTTTGATATAAAGGGAAAAAAGGTTGATTACACCGCACTTCAGGGCAAAAAGCTTACAATGGTAAATGCCTGGGCAACCTTCTGCGGTCCCTGCATAGGCGAAATGCCCGACCTTCAGAAAATCAGCAAGGAATATGCAAAAAAGGATTTTCAGATCGTAGGCCTCGTTATTGACGTTTCCGTTGATGAAAACGGCACCCCCGTTAACGAAAAGCTTTTTGCTGATGCACAGCAGGTTATTAAGGATACAGGTGTAAAATATACCAACATCCTTTTCAGCGATTCCCTCAGCAGCTCCGAAGCAGGCTCAATTTACTCAATCCCCACAACTTATTTCCTTGATGAAAACGGAAATCAGGTTGGCAAAACCTATGTAGGCTCACGCAGCTATGAGGATTGGTGCACTATTATTGATTCTCTTCTTGCAGAATAAAACAAAAAAAGGGGCTGTAAAAAGTTTTTTTACAGCCCCTTTTGCTTTATTTAATTATATTTTCAACAACCCTTTTCGAGCTTTCACTATCAGTATAACTGAAATTGAAGCTTCTGAAGCGGTTGTTTTTTTCTTCGTTGAATTCTCCCTTCACCTTTTCGGCAAGGTCAGCGAGATTTTCAGCCACCTCACCGGGCACATAGGTCTTATAATCAAAATAAAAATCTCTTTCTGCTGTATACTCTTCAAGGTCATAGGCAAAAAATACCGTTTTCTTTGAAAGCAGAGAAAAATCCATACAGATTGATGAATAGTCGGTGATGAGAATATCAGAAAAAAGTACAAGCTCCCTTACATCAGGGTAATCCGTAACATCGGCGGCATTTTTTAGCTGCCCTACCTCAGGGTGAACCTGAGGATGGAGACGGACAAGAAGAAAATATTCTTCACCTAAAAGCTCCGTAAATTTTTCCGTATCAAAAGCCTTAAGGATATCCTTGTTTCTTTCACCCTTATCCCTGAAGGTAGGTGCATAAAGCACAACCTTTTTGCCCTCAGCATCAGGATAAAGCTTATAAAGATTTTCTCTCGCTTTTGTCACATTTTCCTTATTGAAAAGAAAATCGGCTCTCGGAGCACCGAGGGGAAGCACCTGCTCTTTTTTTACACCGAAGGCTTCGGCATAAATATCTCTGACACCCTCACCCGAGCAGACAACGAAGGTGAGCTTATTATTGCCTGCAATTTCGTTTTTTCTTAAAGCTCCAGGCTGAGGAATATGAAGACCGAACTTTTTAAATGCACCCTCAGCATGCCAGAGCTGAGTAATAACCGCTTCCTTGCGGAAATTCAGCTTACCCATGGGCATAAAGTTATCATTGAGAAAAACATACTGCGAGGTTGCAAGAAGACGGGATTTCACAAGAAAAAAGGAAGCAAGTCCTACGGGATTTTTTAATGACAAATCCTGCCTTGTTATAAGCACAAAATCATATCTGCCCTGCTTTTTCATTTCCTCGTAAACACAGCCAAGGGAGTCCCTGAAATTTTCATTGTGCATTGAAACGAATGCAACGCGGTTTTTCTTTAAAGGGAAAAGCAGACGGCTGACGTTGAAAAACAAGGCATAAAGGCTGTAAAGAAGCTCTTTCATTTATTTCACAATCCTTTTTGTTAAAAGAAAATCAATGCCTCTGAGCATTATGGGGAAGAAGATTTCCTTAACCCTGTCGGGAATCTGCCTGAAACGGTAAGTGAGTCGGAAATCTCTTATATCGAGCTTACGGGGTTTTGAAAATGCAATTACACGCTTTGCCTTTGCGCTCTTTCTTGCCTTTCTCATATAACCCTTATCGGGTAAAACTCTGAGGTTTTCCATAGTGAGATACTTTTCGGGAATAAGCCCCTTATCCACCATACTCTGCGGTACAATAACCTCAAACATAGGACAAATCTGACCGTAAACAGAATCAAGCAGTACGGTCATATCCTTACGGGATTTTTTTATAATTACGGAAATATTTGGCTTTTCGGCAATTTCCTTTTTGGTCCTGAACATATTTTCAAGATGAAGATCCGGATCTGTCATCTGCATAATTTCAAAGCGTCTTTCAGTCATAAGACCTCTCAGACGGTTGAATTCGTCAGCGCAGTATGACATACATCCGTCGTCACTGCGCCAGCAAAGGCGGTAAAACTGTGAAAGAAGAATATAGGCGGTTTTGTAAATAACCTCCTGGATATATTCCTCCTTGTCAAAGGTATCGGGAGCCTCTTCAACAGCCTTTAAGGCGCCCTCATAAATCATATTAAGCGAATCGCTGAAGGAACGGGCAAGACCCTCATTAACCGTCTGGCTTACGGAAAATCCTTCCTTTTCTGTATGACGGCGGTAAAGCATTGTAGCATCCATAGTACCCACAATTTTAGCCCCTGTATAAACATAGGTCATAAAGAAGGCACCCTCTTCAGAATATCTGAATCCGGGGAAACGGACCCCGCTTTGGATAAGCCTTTCCCTTTTATAGCACTTGTTACCAACAAGGAAGCTCCATAAAAGAGTGATGTCAAAATTATCTATTTTATCCATTGCCGCAAGCTTATCGGCAAAGACATTATATTTGCCTACGGTGTTTTTACCGAAGGTACGAAGCCTGCCGAGGACAACATCGGCATCGGTTTCCTTGGCTTTTTTATAAAAAGCCTCCAGCGCCCCTTCACTGTAAAGGTCGTCGGCATCCTGAAAAAGAACATATTCGCCCGTAGCAAACTCAAGGCCGTAGTTTCTTGCTTTTGAAACACCGCCGTTTTCCTTTATATATGACTTGAAAATATCACTTTTTTTACAGTATTCGTCAATTATATTCTGTGTACCGTCCGTTGAGCCGTCATTTACAACAATAACCTCAATATCCTTTAAGGTCTGATTATAAAGATTCTCAAGGGTTTCACCTATGAACTGCTCAGAATTATAAGCAGGTACAATTACCGATATTTTTGCCATTTGCTACACCTCAGAAATTTATTCCCCATTTAAGGAAATATTTAACAATTGATTGAACATGGATATAAAGAAGCTTGAGGTTTCTTTTGCTTTCTCTTTCCCAAAGGTGGTAAACCGTAGCCATGGGATAATGAATAGCCTTATACCTCTCACTCACGCGTCGGGCGATATCGCAGTCCTCAAGATACATAAAGAAGCGTTCGTCAAAACCGCCGAACTCCTTAAAGACCGATGTTCTGAAAAACATAAAGCAGCCCGTAGCATTGGTGATTTCAAAAGCCTCATTTTCAGGCATATCAAGCATACAGTATTCCGTCATAAGGCGGTTGGGCTCATCACCCTTATGAAACCAATGATTGCCGAGATACCTCACCGTAGGGTTACGCTTTGCAAGCATCTGAATTCTGCCGTCAGTAAAGCGGATCTGCGGAGAAAGAAGTCCTATTGACGCATCCTTTGATGCATACTCTGAAAGCTCTGTAAGAACATCATCCTCAATAAGAATATCCGGATTTATAACAGCGTGGTAATCAGACTGCAGGAAGGGAATAACCTTGTTGTGTCCCGCACCGAAGCCCGAATTCACCTTGCTTTCAATAACAATAACCTGTGGATATTTTTCCCTTATAAACTGAGCAGTACCGTCCTGCGAAGCATTATCAACAATATATAATGTGAAATCAACACCCTTTGTTTTTTCCAGAAGGGAGTCAATTGTGGGGGCAATTTTATCCTTTGCGTTGTAAGTTACAATACAACCGCTGACTTTTATTTTATCCATATTCATCACCTTTTAAGGAATACTCGTTTATACAGTTTTCTTATAAGATATCTTCTCCAACGGATTTTCTGTGACGTTGTTGTCTCTCCGCCCGTAACATTTCCGCCGTGAACACGGTAATAAATAAGGGGCATATCAACAAGCCTTACGGTACCGTAAATATCGCAGATTATACCTATCCATTGGTCATGCATGGGAATGCTTGCAGGAACCGGCAGAATAAATTTAAGCATTTTTCTGTCAAAAGCCATGCAGCAGCCCATATAAGAATTTTTGAGAATATTTCTGAAAACACCTTTTTTACTGCCACGCATATTAAAAAATGAGTGGTTGGTAATGTTCAGCTCTCCGTCGGTGACATAAGCGTTATGTAAAACAAGGTCAGCACCCTTATCGAACTCCTCCATAACAACCTTAACCTTATTTGGCAGCCACACATCATCCTGGTCACAAAGGAATATTTTATCACCCTTGCAGTGCCTTATGGCATTCACAAAGTTTGACACCACGCCCTTGCTTTTGCCTTCAACCCAGATAACTCTGCTGTCCTCTGCTGCAATTTTTTTTACTATTTTTTCAGTCTGTCCCCCGGGCTTGTCATCAGAAACAATGATTTCATCCTCATAGGAAAGCTGACAGAGAATTGACCTTAACTGCTGTTCTATATATTTTTCGCCCTTATAGGCAGCAAGTGCAACAGAAATCATAAAGGTGCCTCCGAATTCACTTAAAATAACATATTTAATGTATTCTACCACAAAGTTGTTTCTTTTACAATATATAACCATAAAAAGGTAAAAGCCCGGACTCCTTTGGGGAATCCGGGTTTTTACTTTGATATCAGAGAATCAGAAGTCATATCTGATAAATTAATAATACTACATATAAATTAAAAATGAAATAGTTTGCAACATTTATTTAAAAAATGTTTAAAATTATTCATCTGTATCCTTTATGTCGCACTTATCCTTTTTAGGAATTTTGCTTATTATTGTTTTATAAACAACTGCAAAGCAGATAAGAGTTACAGCAACAGACATAACCTCGGCTATGGGGAAGGCAAACCATACATTTCTCAGCACACCTGTTCCGGAAAGCAGATAAGCTGCAGGTAAAAGCACAATTATCTGCCTTGCAAAGGAAACTATCATTGAATAATAGCTTTTGCCAAGTGCCTGAAACGCAGAGCCAAGATTGATGCATACACCTGCAAGAATAAAGCTTGTGCTGATAATTCTGAGTGCGGGAACGCCAATACCCATCATATCCTCACTTGCATCAAAAAGGCGGAGCATTGTTTCGGGCATAAGCCACATAAGAAGCATTCCGACTGCCATTATGGAAACTGCAAGAATACAGCTGAAACGGAGGGTTGCGGTAATTCTCTGCCTTTTTTTAGCACCGTAGTTAAAGGCGATAATAGGTATAACACCGTTATTAAGGCCGAATATAGGCATAAATATAAAGGACTGAAGCTTGAAGTAAACACCGAAAACTGCCGCAGCAGTTGAAGAGAAGGAAAGCAGAATCTTGTTAAGGAAGAAGGTCATAAAGGAGCCGATTGCAACCATTATGATTGACGGTATGCCGATTTTATAAATTTCACCTATGATTCTGCCGTCAGGCCTGAAGCCCTTGATGCCGAAACGGATTTCCTTATTATATTTTTTGTTGAGGATTATGCCCGTAGCAAATGCAAGCAGCTGACCGATTACCGTTGCAACGGCAGCACCCTTTGCCTCAAGCCTCGGGAAGGGGCCGATGCCGAAAATGAACAGAGGGTCAAGAATAATGTTTGCAATTGCACCAACAAGCTGAGTTGCCATTGAAAGGGTTGTTCTGCCGGTAGCCTGCAGAAGCCTTTCAGTTGCCACCTGACCGAATACACCCACAGAGAATATACACACAACAGAGAGATAATCAACACCGTAAGCGTAAATAGGTGAGGAAGGTTCAACCTGAGTGCCGAAGAAAAGCTTTGTGCCGAAAAGCCCGAACATCAGGAACGCAATACCACTCATAACAGCAAGAAAAAGTCCGTTTTCCGCAATTTTGTTAACCTTGTTATAATCCTTTGCACCAAGACTTCTTGATAAAAGAGCATTGATACCAACACCCGTACCCGTAGCAACACCTATCATAAGATTCTGAGCCGGGAAGGCAAGTGAAACAGCAGTAAGGGCATCCTCACAGACCTGGGATACGAAAATACTGTCAACAACATTATAAAGAGCCTGAACAAGCATTGATACCATCATAGGTAAGGACATTGAAATAACGAGCCTTCTTACGGGCATAACGCCCATTTTATTTTCCTTTTGCATGGTTTTCCTCCGTTTTTATATTTCTGTACAGTATTGTACCATTTTAAAAATTATAAGTCTATATCTCAGCAAAAATTTCCTATTCAAAATGCTGATAATATATATTTATTTTTTGTGCAAAACGTAAAAAGCCTTATGCTTTGCTCACAAAAAAGGCAGGCTCACTTTGTTAAGGGTTACAAAATACTTTTTAAACGTAAATTCCCTTTAAATATAAGTAAATATATGGTAAAATATTTGTGTATGAAATTCTCTCAAGGAGGAATTAAAATGAAAACAATGAAAAAGCTTCTGTGTGTTTTTCTTTCTGTTTGCCTTATTTTCGGCTGCGTCAGTATTGTATCAACAGCAGAAACAAATGACGGAAAGGTAAAAAGTGAGCTTTCCTTTGCAACTCTTTCCGACGCTCACTACTATCCCGAATCCCTTACGGGTAACAACTGCCAGGCATGGCTTGACTATTGCAGCAGAAACGCCAAGCTCTACCGCTACAGCGATGCGATTGTAAGAACTGCAATTGAAACAATAGTTGCCCGTAACCCTGAGCTTAAATACATTCTTGTTCCCGGTGACCTTACAAAGGACAGCGAATATTTAGCTCACGTTGGAATTGCGGAAATCTTCCGTGAATATGAAGCGAAATACGGTATCGAATTCATCGTTATCGCAGGTAACCACGATATCAACAGCCCCCGTGCTTCAACCTTTGAAAACGGCAAGGAAGAGCCGGGAAGACCCATAACTGCAGAAGAATTCCGTGAGGTTTATGCAGATTTAGGCTATGACCTTGCATTCAGTGAATATGCAAACAAGGGTGATAATGTTCAGGGTCAGCTTTCCTATGCCGTTGACCTTGACGATAACTACCGTCTTATTGTTATTGACTCAAACATTTATTCATTTACCGAGGAGCAGAATTATCAGACAGGCGGCACTGTGACTCCTGAGCTTATGGCTTGGGTTAAAGCCCTTGCTGATGAAGCAGCAGCTCAGGGTAAAACTCCTATGGTTATGCTTCACCACGGCCTTGCTGCACATATGCAGGTAGAGCCTTCCATAACCTTTGCCTTTGTTCTTGAGGATTATATGAGTGTGGCTGAAGCATTTGCTTCCTGGGGTATACACTATGCCTTCTCAGGTCACCTTCATACAGATGATGTTGCCGTTACAATAAATGATGACGGTGAAGCCCTTTACGACATTGAAACTGCTTCAATCACCGGCTTCCCCAACACATACCGTGAGCTTACAATCCGCACCTTTGAAGACGGTGAAAGCGAAATGGATATTGACTCCGTTGATTTTGACGCAGGCAAGGAATTCACCTTTGACGGTGTTACATATGAAAAGGGCACCTTCAAAAACACTGCCTTCTCACTTGCTTACGGCGGTGTTACAAGCGAAGACGGTTATGCTGACTGCAAGGAATTCCTTATGGGTATTGTTAAAACCTACCTCGGCGATATCGTAAACGACATCAGTGAGGCAGGAAGCATTGACGCTTACCTTAAGAGCCTTGATATTGACCTTGGTGCAATTATCGGCGGCTTCCTTGAGCCTTACATCGGTAAAGGTATTTCTCTTGGCGGCTACAACATTTTCTCCGTTGATAACATTATGTGGTTTGTGAATGACCTTTTAGGCCAGGTTTACGACCTTTATATCAAAAATCCCGATGACCTTATGAACCTTGTTGACGGTCTTGTTGATAAGCTTCTTTCAATTCAGGTTTCCAACCTTCCCTGCACAAACTTCATTGATACTCTCCATTTTGGTGATGCTGAAAAGCCCGGCACTCTCGGTGACCTTGTACTTTCTGCTATGACCTATTGGGTAATGGGTAATGAGGATGTTCAGAATGACGCTTTTGTTCTTGATGCAATTGCAAGATTTGAAAGCGGTGAAAATGCCCAAAAGGTATGGGATACTCTTATTGATATGGTGCTCCATGACCTTGTTGAGGACAGCATTCTCGGAAAGCTTGAAATCAGACTTGACAGACTGTTCAATGACGATGAAATCGGTTACCGCCTCGGAGAAGGCATCAACTACCTTCTTTACTATGTTCTCAGAGGCGACTTTACCTATATGAATCTCGTTGATACTATTTTCGGCCTCGGTGTCCTCCCCTATACTGACCTTTACGACATTCTTGATCAGCTTGCTATTCAGAAATATATTACCTTCAGCCAGATTGAAGGTATCGGCATATTTATAGCTTATGTGCTCAATGACTTCTCAAGTGACTATAATCCCATTCACAAGGGAGACTTCGACGTAACCTATTCAACAAAGAAGGTTGACGTTCCCGTTACAAGAGACAACTACCGCCTTCCCACTGCAGTGAGTGTAACTCTCGGTGAGGATAACGGCACAAGTGCAAACATCAGCTGGTATTCAAAATCAACGGTTGACGGCGACATTGAAATTTACAAAGCTGATTCTGAGCCTGTATTTATCGGTGAAGGCACAACAAACGCTGATTTTTCAATTGACCTTAAAACAGAAGCTGTAACACGCTCCTTCCCCGGCATTGATATCGGATTTATCGGTTTTATAACCTATGAATTCCCGCTTAACAGACATACAGTAAAGCTTACAGGCCTTCAGGAAGGTGCAACCTACTATTACCGTGTGGGTGATGCTGAAAGAGACTGGTGGAGCGAAACAGGAACAATCACAACGGCTGACGGCAGTGATAACCTCACCTTCTTCCATATGGCAGACCCTCAGAGCCAGAACGAAAAGCAGTATAACAGAGCATGGGCAAAAACCCTTGAAACTGCATTCAATACTCTTCCCGACGCTGACTTTATCATAAACACCGGTGACCTTGTTGACCACGGTGATAACTTCAAGCAGTGGGGCTGGATGTTCAACACAGGCTCCGAAGAGCTTATGAATACCTATATGATGCCTGCATCAGGTAACCACGAAGGAATGGGAACAAATGCAACGGTTAACTACTTTGTACTTCCCAATGTTCCTGAGCAGAACACTGAAAAGGGTGTGTACTATTCATTTGATTATAACAACGCTCATATCGCAGTTATCAACACTGAAGACCTTAACGAAAATGATGCCATTTCCGACACTCAGATCAGCTGGCTGAAAAATGATATGAACGCTTCCGATGCCGAATGGAAGTTTGTTATGCTCCATAGAGCTCCCTATTCTCAGGGCTCACATTACAAGGATAAGGATATTTGTGCCATAAGAGAGCAGCTCGGCACTCTCATGCCTGAGCTTGATATTGACATCGTGTTCCAGGGTCATGACCATGTTTACCTGAGAACAGGATCCCTTGTAAACAATGAAAAGCTTGACTATACAAAGACATACCTTAACTTTGACGGCAATGTTTACAGAACTCAGGTTCAGCCCGAGGGTACAAGCTATGTAATCTCAGGCACAAGCGGTGTAAAAACTTATTTACAGAATGACCCCTCACTTACTGATGAATACTTCCCCAGAGGAGAGGCTATTGTTTCTGTTGATGCAGCTATGTTCTCTGCAGTCCGCATCGTTGACGGTATTCTCTACTTTGACGCATACAAGGTAACGGACAACGGTGCAGAAAATATTGACCGCTTTGCAATTCAGAAGGACCTCACTCAGGGCGATATAAACACAGAATATGTTGAGCCCGAAGAACCTGATGAAAACACTGCAGACGACGGTCTTGGCGTATTTATGAAGATTTTTGAAGTTCTTTTCAAGGTGCTCAAGGTTGTTATGAATGTATTCAACATTTATATTAAAGATCTTATCTGATGATAAAAAAATAATTCCCCGACTGTGTCGGGGAATTATTTTTTTATAAGACATTATTTAATGCCGAGTCTTTTAAGAATTGCGGGATCGCAGATGTCACTCATGGGGCCAATCTTTTCCCAAAGGGCATCTGCCTTCTTTTTCCATTCCCAATAACCTGCGGGAGTTTCGGGATACTGCTCATAAAGCTTTGTGATTTCACCGCTCTGAAGAAGTCCCGTAACAATCTTTTTAACTGTTGAAGCCTTGATTTTGCCTGTAAGAACGCCTGTTGCGATACCTGAAACTATCTTTGCAATATCAGCAGGACTAATCTGTAAATCCTCACCGCCGCTGCCTAAAATCTTCTCATTGAAGATAATATCGTTCTTGAACATATATTCAGCTTCATCGTACGATGTGGAAACAACACCCTTGAGAAGTGCTCTGAGTGAGTCAAAAGCAATACCCTGCTGCTTTAAGTATTCCTTGTTTATGCACCACATATTTTCCTTTGTAAGTGCCTTGCCTTCTTTAAGAAGCCCGTCAATAACATCAACGGCAATCTTACACTGAACGAGTGATGATGTGCAGCCTTCGCCGCAGGTAGGCTTTGTAAGGCAGGCAGTATCACCCAGAGCGATGAAATTATCATCAACGAAGGAATAGATACCTCTTCTGTAGGGAGTCATACCCTTTTCAACCTTGTCAACAGTGTATTCGGGCCAGGGAACATTCTTTCTGAAATCCTTGAACACTTCTTCGGAATATTCATAGCTGTAGTTACCGCCAATACCGAGAATAGCACCGTGAGGATTGCCCGAGGGTGCTGACCACACAGCCTTGTAATTAAGCAGGGAAGCGTGATAATCCATAGGATCAATGTTTTTATCCTTATATACGGCATAATAAAGCACAACATAAAAGATATCCTTCGGTGTCAGCTTATAGTTTTCAACCGTTGAGGTATCGGGCATTTTAGTTCTTGCAACAGCAGGGATACCCGTACAGTCAGCAATAAGGTCAGCAAAAACCTCTTTTTCGCCGTCATCGGTCTTATATTTTGCACCTACAATTTTTTTGCCCTCTCTGATGAAATCAGTGAAAGCCGCACCGTAACGGATTTCAGCACCTGCCTTTTCAGCAAGGTCATTCATCATCATTATGTAATCGTGCTTGTGCAGACCTACAATTGTGTTGGGAACGGTTTTCTTGGGATAGTTTCCGTAAGGTGAAAGCATAGGTGAGCCATCAAAGAAGAAGCCGAATTCCTTTGCATCTTCATCAGGAATTTCAAGACCGAACTGTTCCATTTCCTTTTTAGTCATATGAAAAATATCATATTCACGGGAAACATTATCTGCCTTCTGCTTTTCAATCACAAGCACCTTATGGCCCCTTTCAGCCATTCGTCTTGCAAACCATGAGCCTGTTGTTGAACCACCAACAACAAGAATGTCAAATTTTTCCATATTTTGCACTCCTTTTAATATTTTCTCCAAGCTGATTGTAACACTTTTTTTAAATATATACAATAAAAATTTATAAAAATTCCGCAATGAATAACACATTGCGGAATTGCTGTTTGGAACTTTATACTTTTACCACTTTGCAGTGGCTTCTCTGCCAAGATAAGTCATAAGATATTCATAAAGCAAATCATCGGCAATATCAATATTTTCTTCGTCCTTGCCAAGCTCATGGCCCGAATTGGGATAAATATTGAAATCATACTCAACACCGTACTGTTTGAACTTCTCAACAATTGCCGTTGCATTGCTGAAGGGTACGATTGTATCCTTCTTACCGTGATTGATAACTGTGGGCACCGTATCTTCATCAACATAATAAAGTGGTGAAACCGCCTTAAGTGCCTCAACGGCAGTTGCTCTTTCGGCATAAGTAAACTTCTGACCGCAGCCGTAAGAGAACAGAAGAGAAACAAATTCCTCGTCACCAAGGTCGTTATCAATAAAGAAATTCTCATCTGTAAGGTCAGTAGGTCCGCAGTTGCTTACAACAGCTGCCGGAGTAATGGGTGCTGTATCCTTTCTTGAATAAGCATAAAGCATTGAAAGGTGAGCACCTGCTGAAGAGCCCGTAAGAAGCACCTTGTTGATATTTATTCCCTGAGCCGAAGCAGTTTCCTTTATTTTTGCCAACGCAGCATCAATATCATCCATAATGTCGTGAATATCTGAGCTTTCGGAAATATAGCGGTAATTAATTGCTGCCGCTGCAAAGCCCAGGTCATTACAGGCGGTTTTAAGTCCACCCTCATATCCGTCCTTGTCTCCGGCATACCAGCCGCCACCGTGAATCATAAGCACAAGACCTACTTCTCCATCATTTTCTTCGGGCAGATATAAATCCATAACCTGACGCTCATGTGAGCCGTAAGCATAGTTTTTATAAACATAGTCAGTGTTATCATTCATCTGAATTCCGAAAAAGCCTGCAATCAATGCAATTATTGACATAAAAAACGCTACAATTTTTTCCCACATAAACAATCATCCCCTGTTTCTTTGTTAATAATATGTGAACTCGTCACACCTTTATTCTACATATAAACCGACACCTTGTCAATATTCTTACAAAAAAAATTAAAACACAAAAAATGCAGATATTTCAAGTTGTTTCTCACTTAAAACATCTGCATTATAATTTTGCTTTCAATCCCTATTATTCCTGAACGATGCCGAGTGCTCTTGCCTGAGCTGCATATTCACTCTGGAACTGAGTGTTAACCTTATTGATCTGATCAAGGTTGGTCATTGCAATGCCCTGGTAGCCTGCAAGACTGTTAGCAACAAAGCCTCTTGCACCTTCAACAACTGAAACTGCATACTGTCTTGCCTGCTCCTTATATTCGTTGCATTCAGCAGTTGCCTTTGCAACCATTGCCTGAGTTTCTCTTTCGCAGCTTTCCTTGATTCTGTCTGCTTCTTCTCTTGCAAGCTTATAGATATTGCTTTCTTCAACCATTTCCTTAGCCTGCTGATTTGCTCTTGCAATAATTGTTGCAGCATCATCCTGAGCCTTTTTAACGGTTTCTGAATAGTAAGCCTTTGCTTTGTTAACGGTTTCAACTTCCTGTCTGTGAGCTTCGGTAAGAATTGCTTCTCTTTCGTCGCTTGCAGCGGTAAGAATTTCGTTCTCTCTGTCAAGAATGTCTCTTGCGGCAATGATTTCGCCGGGAAGCTTCTGCTGAATAAACTGAACAAGGTGAGTAATTTCTTCACCGTTTACAACTCTCTTTTTCTTTGAGAAGAAAAGATACTTCTTGCTTGTAGCAATCATATCTGCCATTTCGGCAACAAGCTGTTCAAAATCCATATCGCCCCACTTTGAGTCAGCGTCAGCTGCATCGTATGCGCCGAATTCTGAAATTTCCTCGTATTCTTCGTCGGAAGTTACATCTTCCACTTCAAGGTCGGTTTCAAGATCATAAAAATTAGACATATTAACTTACCCTTTCTTTAACTTTTCAATAATTTCGTTTTTAATTTCTCCCGGAATAAACGGGGTTATATCGCCGCCGAGCTGACAAATCTGCTTTATCACACTCGAGCTTAAAAACATGTGCTCAGAGCTTGCCGCCAGAAAGACGGTTTCAACCTCCTCGTTAAGCTTTTTATTAACGAGTGCCTGCTGAAATTCATCCTCAAAGTCCGAGACAGCTCTCAGACCCTTGACTATTGCCACTGCATTTTTGCTTTTGGCATAGTCGGCAAGAAGCCCCATATATGAATCAACGCTGACATTATGAAGATCACCCGTGCACTTTCTTATAAGCTCAACCCGTTCATCCACACTGAACGCGTAAAGCCCGGTTTTACGGTGATTTGTCATAACAACAACTATAATTTTATCAAAAAGCTTTGAACTTCTTCTGATAATTTCAAGGTGTCCTTCAGTTACCGGGTCGAAGGAGCCGGGATAAATTGCTATTCTTTCCTTCAATTTATTTCCACCTCTTTAGTGTTTGCCGTTTCAGTCTTCCGACTCTTCGGCAAGTCTGTAAAGGAACAGACCTGTTTTACCGTATCTGTACTTCTTTTTAAGCACGAAAAGGCCTGCACTTTCGGGAAGCTCTTCACCGTAAGGGGCTTCACAGATAATAACTCCGCCTTCATTCATAACCTCGGCTACCTTAGGCAGTACCTTTTCAATAATGCCCTTGGAATAGGGAGGATCTAAAAGTGCAATATCGTATTTTTCCGTTCTACGTGAAAGGAAAGCCTCAGCGTCGGAAAGTACAACAACGGCCTGCTTTGTAAAGTTAGTGGTTTCAAGGTTCTTTTTTATAACCTCAACACTCTTTTTGGAAGCATCAACTATTACCGCATCCTTTGCACCTCTTGAAAGGGCTTCAATTGCAAGCTGACCGCATCCGCCGAAAAGGTCAAGAACCTTTCTGCCTTCAATTTCAAATTGAATAATGCTGAAAAGAGCTTCCTTCACAATATCAGTTGTAGGTCTGACATCGTTGCCCTCAAGGGTGATTAAACGTCTTCCTCTTGCAGAGCCTGTGATAACTCTCATGGAGCACATCCTCCTTGACATAATAACTTAGTGTAATACTATCATATTTTTAAATTAAATACAACCTTATTTGTGTTTTTTCTACCTTTTTACTTAATTTTACAAGGTAAAAGGCTGTTTTTTTGCTTTGTGTTACCAAATAATTCAATCCAGAATTGCCTTGGGTCTTGATTCTTTTCTGCCGTGGTTGTAAAGCTTTCTGTTATCAAGTGCCCACTGTCTGCCTGTGAATTCACCTTCATTTACCTCTGATACAGCTGAGGTGATTTCGTAAATTGTGGCGTCAAGCTTATCAAGCTGACTTAAAATCTCAGCTTCAAGGAACATAGGTCTCACAGCCGCACCGAATTCAGGCTCACCGTGGTGAGAAATTACCATATGCTGTAAAAGCATCGCCTTTTCTTCAGAAATGCCGAGCTCATTTGCCTTTTCGGCAATTTTAACGGCACCCATAACAAGGTGGCCCACAAGCTCACCCTTTACACTGTAGCCCGTTACAAGACCTGCCGGGCTAAGATCAAATTCATCAATCTTGCAAAGGTCGTGAACAATTGCACCGCAGAAAAGAAGGTCCTTATCAACGGAAGGATAAATACTGCATACTGCAGAAGCGAGCTTTATAATTGAAAGGGTGTGATATAAAAGGCCGCCCCTGATTGCATGGTGAAGCTTGAAAGCAGCAGGCCAGTGAAGGATTGCATCCTCTCTGTCCTTTACAAGTGCATATGTAATTCTTTTAAGCTCATCATCCTTAACAGATGCGATAATGTTCATTACAAGACCCAGCATCATTTCTCCTGAATATTCTGCCGTGGGTACAAAGTCGGAAACATTTACACCGTCATTTTCGTTTACTTTTCTTATTTTATCAATGCGAAGCTGACTGTTTCCGTTGAAAACGGTAACACTGCCGCGGATTTTTACAAGGTCACCTGCAATATATTCACCGTGAACGAGCTCACTGTAATCCCAGAGCTTTGCGTTCATTTCACCCTGCTTGTTGCACACGGTCATATCAAGGTATGCGGCACCTTTAACATTCACCTTTTTATCGGCTGTTTTAACAAGCCAGAAATTATCGTTTCCACTGTTAGCGTTCATAAGATCACTCCTTACATACTATATATAATCATAATTTATTCAGTAAACCCTGTGCCTATTACCTCTCCTGCATCGCAGACCACAGTAAAGGCCCGAGGGTCAATTTCTCTTACAGTTCTTTGAAGAATATGCACCTGGGATGCTCTGACTGTACACCAGACAAGTGTTCTTTCTTCCTTTGAATAGCCACCCTTACCGTAAAGCAGGGTGACACCTCTCATAAGCTCATTCATTATTACATCAGAAATTTCCTTGTATTTTTCAGAAACTATAATGAGCATTTTGCTGTGCTCTGAGCCGTACATAACAAAATCTATAACCCTTGAAGTGAGGAAAATCACAATAAGGGCATACATAACAGCCTCAATTTCACCGTAGGCTATTCCTGACAGCAGCACTATCAATCCGTCAAGCACAAGCATTGTTTTGCCCATGGAAAAATTTGGCTTTTTTGACTTTATCAGCATTGCAATAATATCCGTTCCGCCCGTGGTGGCACCCGTAAGAAATACGAGTGCAAGGCCGAGGCCGGAAAGTATTCCGCAGAAAATACAGCAGAGCATTGTATCTCCCTTGTAAGGCGGGATGAAGGCTGCCCCGATATCAATAAAAAGTGAAAACAGTACCGTTGCAACAACAGTACGGGAAAGTGCACCTTTTTTCAGAAAAAGCTTTGCTGAAATAAACAGCGGAACATTAAGTGCAAAAATAAAGCTTCCTATGGGCACTGAGGGTAAAAAGTGGTTCACTATTGTGCCAAGACCCGTAAGTCCGCCCAACACTATACTGTTCGGCACGGCAAACATATTAAGTGCAACACTGAAAACCGCACAGCCGCAGATACACAAAAACAAATCCCACAAAATGCGTCTGAATTTCATAAATACCCCTTATCGGTTTATTAAAAGCAAACGCAGTGTAAAATTTACTCCGCAATTATCATATCAAAAAGCTCACGAAGCCTTTGAGCTTCACCGTTTAAGTAAAGGTAACCGAAAAGAGCCTCAAGCCCCGTTGCATAATGATAGTCAACCACATCTGCATTTTTTGCTTTGTGGTTAGTATGGGCATTTCTTCCTCTTTTAAGTACGGAAAGCTCTTTTTCTGTAAGCTTATCCGTAATTTTTAAGGCGGCTTCCGCCTGAGCAGAAGCTTTAACAAGCCCTGTTGCACTTTTGTGAAGCTTGTGAACGGGTCTGTTTGCCTCACACACAAGCTTTTCCCTTACAAAAAGGTCAAAAACTGTATCACCCACAAAAGCAAGGTTAAGGGGGCTTAAATTATTAACATCACAATTTTTATCGTATAATCTCATAATTGTCCTTCTTTTTTATCCGGACAGAAATTCTATTCGGAGTCCCGACAAGCAACAAACGCAACATCAGGCAGATTTCAGCAAATATTGAGGTTTTGCCGTAAATTCCGAATTCCGAATTCCGAATTCCGAATTCCGAATTTGCTCAGTTCATAAACTCAAATTCAAAATCGTAAATACTTACAATATCGCCTTCCTGAATTCCCTTTTCACGAAGAGCATCAATAATACCGCTTGAAATGAGAACACGCTGAAAATACTGCAGTGACTCATAGTCGTCAAGGTCGGTACGGCAGAGGACCTTGATAAGCCACTCTGCTTCAACAATATATACATCATCTTCAACTGTAATGGTGAAGCCTGTATCCTGCTTTTTGAGAAGAGTTTCAAGAGGAATTTCCTCACTCTCGTATTTTTTCACGGGAGGAAGAGTCTGAAGAAGAGCCGCAACGGCATCAATTACCTGCTTCGTTCCCTCAAGAATCGGAGCGCACATTTCAAAATACTGATATCCGAGATTTTCTATATACGCTCTGAAGCGTTCACGCTGTTCGTCTTCTGCAAGGTCAATTTTGTTTGCAACAACAATCTGAGGTCTTTCAGCAAGCTCAGGATTGAAGCGTGAGAGCTCAAGATTGATTTTTTCAAAGTCTTCAATCGGGTCTCTGCCCTCACTGCCTGCAACGTCAACAATATGCACAAGCATACGGCAACGGTCAACGTGCCTTAAAAATGCATGGCCGAGGCCTACACCTTCACTCGCACCTTCAATAAGACCGGGAATATCGGCAATAACAAAGGATGAGCCTTCACCAAGAGAAACAACACCAAGAACAGGTGTAATTGTTGTGAAATGATAGTCGGCAATAATCGGCTTTGCCTGACTTACAACGGAAATAAAGCTTGATTTGCCCACATTCGGGAAGCCTAAAAGGCCCACATCGGCAAGAAGCTTCAGTTCCAGGGTTACCTCCCAATCCTCACCGGGATTGCCGCTTTTGGCAAATCTCGGGGTCTGACGGGTAGGGGTTGAAAAGTGGCTGTTGCCCCAACCGCCTCTGCCGCCCTTTGCGGCAATAAAACGGTCATCTGTGGACATATCCGCCATTACAACTCCGCTTTCGTTTTCACGGATAACGGTACCTCTGGGCACTCTTATGATAAGGTCTTCACCCTTTTTTCCGTTTCTTCTGCCGCCCTGACCGTCCATACCGTTAGGAGCCTTATACTTTCTTTTATACTTGAAATCGGCAAGGGTTGAAAGGTTATCGTCAACAACAAAAACAACGTCGCCGCCCTTTCCGCCGTCACCGCCGTCAGGTCCGCCTGCGTTAATATACTTTTCTCTGTGGAAAGCTACAGCACCGTTACCGCCGTCACCTGCTTTGATTTTAATTATCGCTTTATCTATAAACATTGGTGTCCCTCCTGACTTTTACATTGATATTATGGCATAATCAATTTATTATACTATAAATAGTAAGAAAGTTAAAGTGGTTTTGAGAAAAAAATCAGCACCGTAAGGCATTCATATGCCAAATCAGTACTGATTTAATTTTCTTTTATTTATCGCAGTTATATACACAACTGTTTTTTATTTGTTCTACCTTTACCTTTTCAACATCAGAATAATCGAACAAAGAGAATTGCCAATCAGAACAAGTATCAAGATATTTGAAGATTTTATACATAACATCTTCCTTTGTTTCGTCTGCGGCATCCTTTTTAAACTTTATTACAAAAGCACTTGTAAAGAAATCTTCAGTTATTGTTTTTCTTACAAGATATACCTTATCAACCGATTCTTTATCGTTTGATTTTATAAAGGCAAGTATCTCTTCAAGCATATTATCAGGCAGATTTTCTTCTGAAAGAGAATCGCCTTTCTGCAGATTATCAAGCTTACTGTATACATCCTTTTGTTCCTGAGCAATCTCAACGGCTTTTGCACGGTACACATCAAGTTGCTCCTGCTTTCCTGTAAGGCAACAGTATTGGCCGATAACCTCAAGGCCCTCTTCTATAAAATTTTTGTTGTTTTCAATTGCTTTATAAATAAAATCAATGCCTGATTCATCATAGCTGTGAAGCAGGAACATACCCTTTGTAAAATAAGCATAAAGAGCAGCTGCTAAAGGAAGTTCATTAATCGCTCTGTCGCAAAGTGCCTTTGCTTCTTCCGTTCTTCCAAGCCGACGGAGAGCAGAAATAATATCGGAATACTCCTCTGCCACAATCGGTTTTCCGGCTTTTTCCCACTGTTCAACCTTTTCTTTAGGTTCAAGATAGTAAACTTTTCTTATTTCTCCGTAATCTTCTTTATTGTTTTTACATATCAGCTCTTCTACATAATTTAAAGCTTTTTCCGCCTCTTCAATAGGTTCAGGAAAATCAGGTTTCAACAACGAAACTTCCGAAAAACCGAAATATTCCAAACGCATTTTTAAGGTAGGATGACTTGCTTTTCTTGAAATGATCTCAACATCAATAAATTTGTTCCATAATTCAGAATGCTCTGTTACTGCTTTTTTAAACAACTCTATATCCTTATTGATAAAACCTGTTGAAAGGTGATCCTCTTTATAAAAAGGCTCATAATCACGGGTGCCATTTTCCCAATCATAAAAGCTGTAATATTTAAGCTTCAACAAAGATGTTGCTGCAGCTTCCGCATTACCCAGGCAAATCATCTGTTTGTCTGCTTCAACCTCTTTCATCATTGAGGCGGCATACATATAAAGATTATACTCAAAAGCATATAAATAATCGCCTAAACAAAAGAATTTATTTGTCAGATTAGAAACGCTGTGAGGATTGCCTCCGGATACAATCCAGTTATAATACTCACCTGCTTTTTCAGTGCTATTGCTTTCGGATGCCATATGTGCAAACTCATGAATCAGAACATTATACAACTCCTGCTCTGTAAGTATATTAAGAAGAACTGCACCAAGCTGCACAGAATAAAAATTACCAACCTTGGCTATTCCGGCATTTGAATCACTCAATAAAGCCAGCTTTATATTATCTGAACAGCCTAATTCCTTTGCTGCTTCGCGTGTAAGTGAATACAAATACGGAAAATCCTTTTCGTCAACATATGTCTCATCTTCGTCAAAAACCTCTTTGGGAATCGGGAAACGAATCCGACAAAAAACGGCAAGATAGATAAAAGCCGCCAAGAAGCAAGGAAGGGTAACATTAGACTCAAATATTACTCCACCACTTACTGAAATAAAAAATGCCAGAATAAACAACGAAATTGCATAACAGTCTGTAAGCGAGCGGATTTTATTAAGTAACAAGAGCTTGTTCATAGCGGTTTTCTTTGCTTCATCTCTGTGCGATAAGAAAAACTGCTGAACATCCGTTACTTTTTTATTGTTAAATCTGTTAACAAGTACTTTTGTAAACAAAACATTTAAAACGAACATTAAAACTGCAACAGCTAAACACACAACAAACATAATCTCAGCAGATTCAAGGCTGAGTAATTCTGTTTTATTATTGATAATTATACCCACAATAATGCCTGAAAAAGAAACAACCAGTGCAACCAAACTTAATATAAATCCACGCTTGTCTGCAATTTTTTCACTCTTTGTTTTTTCACGCTGCTCTGATATTTGTCTGCCGTTTTCCATTGCTTTATAATATTTTTTACCAAAAAACATAGCCGATAAAAGAGTGATAATTTCCACCACAATAAATATTCCAAAACAGATATTATCTTGTTTTGTAAAATCGGCTATTTCACGTCCGCCTGTGGCTGCGACAGTCACAAATATCCACACAAACATTAAAGCGAGACACATACCCATTGAAAATATATATTTCTTAGAGCTTTTATTCAATTCGGATTCCTCCTTTGCTTTGGTATATTTAATTATACCAAGAGAAAATATCCGTGTCAAATACGTATAAACAGCAAAATAAACCTAAACTGAAGTTTTGTTATTTCTATTACTTTCCAGTCCCTTGAACATCCTCACAAGCACAATAAGTGCTATCATTGAAAGTATAACCTCAGCAACAGTCTGTGCCCATGCAAGGCCATAAAGAGGGAAGAAGTAATTAAGAATATAAATTGCCGGAATTTCAAAAACAATCTTTCTGAGCACGGCAAAAACAAGTGCCTTTTTTCCCATTCCGCAGGCCTGAAAAACACCCACGGCAATAAAGTCCATACAGATAAAAGGAAGCGAAACGCACATACCCTGCAGGAATCTGCCCGAATATTCAATAACGGAGGGAGTGTCAATAAAGATTGATGAAATCTCCCTTGAAAATATGAAATAAAAAACTGTAACGGCAGACATAAGACCAAGAACAATCTTTGTGGAGAAGGTAAGAAAGCTCTTCATTCGCTTGTAATTCTTAGCCGAATAGTTATAACTGATAAGAGGCATTATACCCTGAGAAATACCAAGTGCTACCTGCAGGGGTATAAGGTAAACCTTGTGGGAAATTCCCATTGCGGCAACGGCATCGGAATTGAAGGCGGCAGTGAAATTATTGAGAATGGTCATACCCGTTACATTGAGAAGGTTCTGAATTGATGCGGGAACGCCGACGGCGAAAATACCGGCAATGATATTCTTCCTGAATCTGAACATACGGGGATTAATACATACGATAGTGCTTTTCCTTTTTATTATAGTAAGCACAATAAAGTATCCGCAGGCAAAGCAGTTTGAAATAAAGGTTGCAAGACCTGCACCCGCCGCACCTAAGCCTAAGCCCCAGGGAAGAATAAAAATCGGGTCCAGAATTATATTAAGCAGGCAGCCGCTCATTGTGCCTATGCTTGCGTGAAGCGAAGCACCCTCCGAGCGCACCATATAAGCCATAACAACATTAAGAATTGAAGGTGCGGCACCGAAGGAAACGGTCCACATAAGATAATCGGCTGTAGCCTGACCTGTAACTTCATCAGCACCGAGTATACCGAGCACAGGGGTACGCAAGGCTGTGAAGGCTAAAGAATAAAGAAGCGAACAGATAAGTGCACAGTAAAAGCCTATTGCCGAGCTTCTTTTTGCCGTGTCGTAATCCTTCACACCGAGGGCACGGCTCATCATACTTGAAGAGCCCACACCGAAAAGGTTGTTAACGGCGTTGAAGGCAAGAAGCATAGGTGCCGCAAGGGTAACAGCTGCATTCTGCACAGGGTCGTTGAGCATACCTACAAAAAAGGTATCCGCAAGATTATATATAACCATAACCAGGGAGCTTATGACCGTTGGCACGGACATTTTAAATACTGCCTGAGGTATAGGCATTTTTTCAAAAAGCTCCGTTTTTGTTCCTTTGTTCATTTTAATTTCCTTCCGTAAATATATATTTCAACAACAAAGAATTATATCAAGACGGCAAATTAAAGTCAACAATGTCATTTTATTAAATTTTCTTCATCTTTCCACTTGCAAGGACAGCACATAAAATGTATAATATAAAGAAATTCACATTAAGGTGCCGTAAATCGGATTTTTTAAGGCACTTACATAACGGAAGTGAAAAAATGATAAACTACAGAACATCCGGTGTGCTTATGCACATAACCTCCCTGCCGGGAAAATACGGCATCGGTGTTATGGGTGAAGAGGCACTCCGCTTTGCAAAAAAAATATGTGATATGGGCTTTCATATGTGGCAGGTGTTACCCCTGACACCCGTTGACAGCAGCGGCTCACCCTACTGCTCTGCAAGTGCTTATGCGGGTAATATCGCACTCATTGACCCTGAGGCTCTTTTTGAAGAAGGTATTATAACCGAAAGTGAGCTGAAGGAAAACGAGTACAACGGCAGTATTTACTGCACAGATTATTCTTTTTCATATAACAAGAGACTCGAAACCCTGAGAAAAGCCTTTGTCAGAATAACCGATGACACAAGAGCTCTTATTGAAATATTTACCCGTCAGAACAGTCAAATTGAAAGTTTTGCATATTATATGGCTCTCAAAAGCCACTACAGCGAAAAGCCCTGGTGGGAATGGGACGAAAAACACGCTAAATATGAAAATGCAGTAAATGATAAAGAAAGCTTCAGGCAGGAAATTGACTTTTACATTTTCACCCAGTATGTCTTCTTCACCCAATGGAGACGCCTTAAGGAAAATGCGAACAGTATGGGCGTACGTTTTCTCGGAGATATGCCCATTTACGTCAGCCGTGACAGTGCAGATGTATGGAGCAACAGAGGACTTTTTCAGATAAACGAAAAAAGCCTTGCACCCACTCACGTTGCAGGCGTTCCGCCCGACTATTTTTCCGAGGACGGTCAGCTTTGGGGCAACCCCCTTTACAATTGGGACAAGATGGAAAAGGACGGCTATAAGTGGTGGATTGAAAGAATTTCATGCACACTCAAGCTTTATGACAGCGTAAGAATTGACCATTTCAGAGCCTTTGCTTCCTATTGGGCAGTACCTGCCGAAAGCAAAACCGCAAAAAACGGTGAATGGATTGACGGCCCCGGTATGAAGCTTTTCACTAAGGTGAAGGATGCCCTCGGTGATGCAGATATCATTGCAGAGGATCTCGGCACCTTTGGTGAGGATGTTGTAAAGCTTTTAGAGGATACTCAGTTTCCCGGAATGAGAGTTATTCAGTTCGGCTTTGACCCGAACGGAGACAGCACACATCTGCCCCACAATTATCCCAAAAATTCCGTTGCCTATGTCGGCACTCACGATAACAACACCATTCTCGGCTGGCTGTGGGATGCAACACCCGACGAAAGAGCCTTTGCCATTCGCTACTGCTGCTTCGGCGGCAACAACTGGGGAGACGGCGGAGCTCACAGCGGCTCATGCCGAGCAGTTATTGAAGCAGTATGGCGCAGCAGCTCAAACACGGCAATTGTTGCCATTCAGGATATGTGCGGCTACGGTAAGGATGCAAGAATGAACATCCCCGGCACAGACAAAGAAAACTGGACCTTCCGCATAAGCAAAGAAGGCCTTGACAGTATTGATGAAGGGTATTTCAGGGAAATAAACAGAGTTTATCGAAGATAGCTTTAAATTGTCAATTCGCAATTCTCAATTCTCAATTGCGAATAAATAAACAAAAAGTATTGATCTTTGCCTTCGTATAATTAACAAAACAATCAAAGGGAAATAAGTAATGAAAGAAAACAATATAATCGTAGAAAAAAGCAAAAGTTTTGCTTTAAGAATAATCAGGTTGTATAAATATCTTACAACTCAACAAAAAGAATTTGTTATAGCAAAACAGATACTTCGTTCAGGCACAAGCATAGGTGCTAATGTAAGAGAAGCAATCAGGGGACAAAGCTATGCAGATTTCTATTCAAAAATCAGTATATCTTTAAAAGAGGCAGAAGAAACCCTATATTGGCTTGAGCTACTGCACGAAAGCGACTATATTGAAACTGAACATTTTGAAAGCATTTACGATGATTGTAAAGAAATAACTAAAATATTGATGTCAATATCCAAATCCAAAAAATAATTTTTTAAATATTCACAAACAATTGTGAATTGTGAATTGTGAATTGAGAATTGAGAATTGAGAATTAAAGAGAAAGGATGTATATTATGCTTGAAATTATAAAAAACGGTGTTCATCTTGTAAAAGGCAGAACACTTATAAACGGCACAAGTGAAGAGCAGAAGGCTCAGCTTGAGTCCTTGGGTCTTTCACCCCGTAAAGACAGAAACGGCACTATTGCCTATTCCATTTTAAATGCACACAACACAAAGCCTGATGATGAAAAAATGAGAATCAAATTTGACTCTCTCATTTCTCACGATATCACATATGTAGGCATTATACAAACAGCAAGAGCAAGCGGTCTTAAGGAGTTTCCTATCCCTTATGCTCTTACAAACTGCCATAACAGCCTTTGTGCAGTCGGTGGTACAATCAATGAGGATGACCACGTATTCGGTCTTTCTGCGGCTAAAAAGTACGGCGGTATATATGTGCCCGCCAATCAGGCTGTTATTCATCAGTATGCAAGAGAAATGATGTCAAAGTGCGGAAATATGCTCCTCGGCTCCGACAGCCATACCCGTTACGGTGCTCTCGGCACTATGGGTGTTGGTGAAGGCGGCCCCGAGCTTGCAAAACAGCTGCTTTGTAACACCTGGGACGTTAATCCCCCTGAGGTTGTTCTTGTTTACCTTGAAAATGCACCCAAGGCGGGTGTGGGCCCCCACGACGTTGCAATTGCTCTTTGCGGTGCAGTGTTTAAGGAAGGTCTTGTTACAAATAAGGTACTTGAATTCGTAGGTCCCGGTGTAGAAAATCTTTCAATGGATTTCCGTATCGGCATTGATGTTATGACAACGGAAACTGCCTGCCTTTCCTCAATCTGGGAAACAGACGAAAAGGTTAAGGAGTTCTATCTGGTTCACGGCAGACCCGATGACTATAAAAAGCTTACACCGGAGGATGTGGCTTACTATGATATGGCAATCAGAATTGACCTTTCTAAAATTGAAAGCATGATTGCTCTCCCCTTCCATCCCTCAAATGCTTATACCATTCACGAATTACAGCAGAACCCCGATATTCTTTACGAGGTTGAAAAAGCCGCTAAGGCTCAGTTCGGTGATAAGGTTGATTTTCACCTTCGCGACAAGGTCAGAGACGGCAAAATCTACATTGACCAGGGCGTAATTGCAGGCTGTGCAGGCGGTATGTTTGAAAATATCTGTGAGGCCGCCGCAATCCTTGACGGCAAGAGCACAGGTGACGGCTACTTTAATCTTTCTGTTTATCCTTCAAGTGTACCTGTAAACCTTGCACTTATCAAAAACGGAGTACAGGCTAAGCTTCTTGAAGCCGGTGCAGTATTCAAGCCCTGCTTCTGCGGACCTTGCTTCGGTGCAGGTGATGTGCCCGCAAACAACGGTCTTTCCATAAGGCATACAACCCGTAACTTCCCCAACAGAGAAGGCAGTAAGCCCGGTGACGGTCAGCTTGCTTCCGTGGCTCTTGTGGACTCACGCTCAATTGCCGCAACGGCACTTAATAAGGGTGTTCTCACAGCCGCAACTGATGTTGAAATTCCCGATTACGATAAAACCTACAGCTTCTCCGAGGGTGTTTACGAAAAGAGAGTATACCAGGGCTTCGGCAAGGCCGATAAGGATGCTGAGCTTCGTTTCGGTCCTAATATTACAGATTGGCCGAAGATGTATGCACTTGAGGATAATCTTCTTTTAAAGCTCGCTTGTGTTATTCACGACGATGTTACAACAACGGATGAGCTGATTCCCTCAGGTGAAACCTCATCCTACCGCTCCAACCCCCTTAAATTGGCTGAATTTGCCCTTTCACGCCGTGAGCCCGACTATGTACCCAGAGCCAAGGCTGTGGCAAACGAGGAAGCAAAACGCCGCAACGGCAACAGCAGTGCAGAGGTTATTGATGTGCTTTCTAAGGTATGCAACAATGCAGACGAAACCGCAACAAAAACTCAGTTCGGCTCCTGCGTATTCGCCTGCCGCCCCGGTGACGGCTCTGCAAGAGAGCAGGCTGCCTCCTGCCAGAAGGTGCTTGGCGGCTTCGGTAACATCTGCTATGAATTTGCAACAAAGCGTTACAGAAGCAACTGCATAAACTGGGGTATTCTTCCCTTTACAATTGATAAGGAAAGGGAATTCAATTATTCCCACGGAGATTATGTTTTCGTACCCGGTATCCGTGAGAAAATCAAAAACGGCATAGAGGAAATCCCTGCAAAGGTAATCACCTCAGAAGGCGTTGAAGATATCACCCTTTATGTAAAGGGACTTACCGAAGAAGAAAAGACTATTATCCTTGAAGGATGTCTGATGAATTATTATAAGGCACAGATGAAGTGAGGTAGTAAGTGAAAAGGCTGTCGCAATGCGACAGCCTTTTACTGACTACTAACTACTGACTACTTGCTACTAAAAAAGCTCTCCGCTGTTGCGGAGAGCTTTTTGTTTTATTTAACTGTTACAGTACAATATGCTTCAATGCCGTTAAAGGTTCTTACGGTAATTGTAGCAGTACCCTTAGCCTTTGCGGTAACCACACCGTTTTCATCAATATCGGCAACTGCTTTGTTGTCCGTTGACCACGTAACTGTTTTGTCAAAGCTTGAATCGGGGCTGATTTTTGCTTTAATCTGCATAGTGTCGCCCACTCCGAGCTCAAGTGCACCGGGAATTGTGTAAATATCCTCAGGTGACTGCTTAACCGTTACGGTGCACTGAGCGTAAACCTCAGATTCAACGCTCTGCACGGTGATTACAACCTGACCTGCACTGTGGTAGGTGATAAGTCCGTTTTCGTCAACGGTTGCAATACTTTCATCGCTTGAAATCCATCTGACGGTTTTATCAGAAGCGTCAGCGGGACTTACGGTGTATGAAAGCTTATGGGAAAGACCAGTGTAAGCCTCTGCAGTATTGCCTGCAGTGAAGCTTACGGCTTCAACACCCTGAATAACAGTAATTTCGCAGGTGGCTCTTGTGCCTGATACGCTTGAAATAACCGTTACTGTTGCAGTGCCCGAGCCCGTACCCGTTACAACACCATCTTCACTTACGGTGAGCACATCACCGTTTGAAGAAGCAAAGCTGAACTTTTCATCGTGATTTTCAGGCAGAGCCGAAAGATTAAGAGGAAGAGATGCACCCTTTCTTAAGGAAAGAGCAGGAAGAGCTACTGTAAGAGTCTCAATTTCTCTGAGCACCTTAACCTCGCAGATTACGGTTTTACCCGTATCCGTTGAGGTGCATACAATTTTTGCCGTGCCTTCGCTTATCGCAGTAACCTTACCTGTTTTATCAACAGTTGCTACCTTTTCGTCGGTGGACTTCCATGTAACATCCTTGATTGTTGCATTGTTGGGAGTAATGATTGCACTGAGCTGATATTCTTCGTTCTTTCTCATTTCAAGCTCGGTTTCATTAAGGTTAACCTCCGTTACCGGCTCTTTTACGGTAATTTCGCAGGTAGCAAATGCATTTTCATTATCGGGAGCAGTTGCGGTCACTGTTGTTGTGCCCGCCTTGTCCCCTGCTGTTACAGTACCGTTTTTAACCTTTACAATGCTTTCATCTTCAGACTTCCAGATAAGATTCTTTATTGTTGCATCATCAGGAAGAATTATAACCTCAATGTCAGCACTTTCATTTTTATTAAGCATCATTTCCGTCTGAGCAAATTCTACGGAATCGATACCTATAAGAACTGTTACAACACAGTATGCAACGTATCCGCCGTCAACACTGTGAGCAGTTATAATTGCTGTACCTTCATTTTTTGCATAAACAACACCGTCAATTACCGTTGCTACGGATTTATCGCTGCTTTCCCAGGTGAGAGCCTGATTGGTAGCGTCAACGGGAGTGAAGATAACTTCAGGACTAAATTCTCTGCCTTTATATGTAGTATATCTGCTCTGAGCAATTTCAATACCCTTTACGGCTCTTGTAACCGTTACAAGGCATTTTGCAAACACTTCTTCGTTTGCCTTGCTCTTTGCAATAATTTCAGCTTCGCCCTTTGAAACTGCGGTAACCTTACCGTTTTGGTCAACAGTTGCAATTTCCTCATCTGAGGATGACCAGACAATCTCTTTTTCAGTAACATCCTCGGGAAGGAATTCTACGGTAAGCTCAGCCGTATCCTCTTCAACAAGAGTGAGCTCAGCTGCACTGAGAACTATTTGAGTCGGCTTCTGAATAACTGTAACCGTACAGCTGTCGAGGAAGCCTCCGTCAACGGTCTTCACGGTAATCTTTGCCGTGCCGACACCGACTGCGGTAATTTTACCGTTCTCAACGGATACTATTTTATCGTTATCTGTTTCCCAGGTAAGGGATTTATCAGTTGCATTTTCGGGAAGAACAACAGCGAGAAGTGTTTCTGTTTTACCCTTTTCGAGAGTTATATCTTCAAGCTGGAGCTCAACTGAGCTTACATGCTTTTTAACTGTTACTGTACAGGTAGCCTTAACGCCTGTATCCTCTGCTTCGGCAGTGATTACTGCTTCACCGGGAGCAACACCTGTTACAACACCGTTTACTACAGTTGCAATTTCATCGTCTGATGAAGTCCAGTTAATATTTTTATTTGTTACATCATCAGGAGTAAGGGTTGCCTTAAGCTCTGCTGCTTCGTCACAGTAAAGAGTAACCTCTGTTTTATCAAGGGCTATTGCTGTGCTCTTTACATCAACGGTAACAATACATTCGGCATATACACCGTCAGTTGTGGTTGTGGCTCTTACCGTCGCCACACCACCCTTAAGACCTGTAACCTTACCGTTTTCATCAACAGAAACAGTTTCACTGTCGGACGATGTCCATGTGAGCTGTTTTTCTGTTGCATCCTCAGGAAGAATAGTGGGAAGAAGAACTGCTGATTCTCCCTTTTCTATATTAATTGCATTTTCTGTGAAGGTGATTGAATCAACAAGCTTTATAACTCTGATTTCACAAGTTGCCTTTATGCTCTTATCTGCTGAATAAGCAGTGATTGTTGCAGTGCCGAGCTTATGTGCTGTTACAACACCCTCTGAGTCAACTGAAACAGTTTCACTGTCTGAGCTTTCCCAGCTTACGCTGTGGTCATAAGCATCTGCAGGAAGAACCGTTGCGGTAAGGCTGAAGCTTTCATCAATCTTCATAGCCTTTTCAGTTCTGCTCAGTTCAATACCCTTAATCTGCTGAAGCACTGTTACGGTAATTCTGCCTTCTGCAGTGCCGTAAACCGAAGAAGCAATTATATCGCAGGAGCCTGCCTTGAGTGCGGTAATCTTACCTTCAGCGTCAACAGTAGCAATTTTCTCATCAGATGATGACCAGCTTACGGATTTATCTGTTGTATCATAGGGAGCCACAACAACTGAGAAGCTTGCATTATCACCTACCCATACCGTTGTTTCTTCACCTATTACGGTGATTTCCTCTGCCTTCTGGATAACAGTTACGGGAACGGTACCCACTACTCCGCCGTCAACAGCAGTTGCAGTAATGTTAGCAGTACCCGCCTTAACACCTGTCACAAGACCTTCAGCATTTACAGTTGCAATTTCTTCATTATCACAAGTGAAGGTTACTGATTTATCGTTGGAATTTTCGGGAAGAATTCTCCATACAAGCTGAACCGTTTCTTCCGTTGCAACAGTGTAGCCTTCTTCAGAGAATTCAATTGCTTCAGGTCTCTGACGAACTGTTACAAGGCAAACTGCAGTAAGTCCGCCGTCTTCAGTTTTGGCGCTGATATATGCAGTACCCTTACCTGTTGCATTTACTTTTCCGTTTTCTACGGTAGCAACAGTTTCATCGGTTGTATACCATGAAACATTCTGATTGCTTGCATTTGAGGGATAAACCGTTGCCTTAAGCTCAGCATCTTCACCCTTGTTGAGTGTAATTTCTGTTTTATCGAGTTCAACCTTCTGAACGGGCTGATGAACAGTGATTTCACAAACTGCTGTTTTACCGCCTTCCACGGTTGTTACCGTGATGTTTGCTTTACCGGGATTAATTGCAGTAACAACACCATTTTCTACTGTTGCGATGTTTTCATTATCGCTTTCCCATGTGATTTCTTTGTTGTAGCTGTCCTCGGGAAGAACAGTTGCATTAAGGGTTAAGGTCTCACCTGTATTAACAGTTGCCGATGTATAATCAAGAACAACACCTTCAGGCTTCTGCAGACAGGTGAAGGTACAGGAATCAGTATATCCGCCGTCATTTGTTGTAACGGTTATTGTTGCAGTGCCCGACTTCATTGCCTTTACAACGCCCGTTGAGCTTACTGTAACAACAGACGGATCTGATGAAGTCCACTTTACGGTTTTGTTGTTAGCATCTGAGGGTGAAACAATAACACCGAGAGTGATATCCTCACCTACAAACATAGTGTGCTCTTCTTTATCAAGGGCTACCGCTGTAACAGGCTCAATAACCGTTATGCGGCAAACCGCTGTTTTGTTATTTTCGTTGGATTTAACCGTAACTGTTGCTTCACCGCCCATTTTTGCAATAATGTTGCCCGTAGCGGTTACAAATACGGTTTCGGGGTCGGATGAAATGAATGTATAGGTTTTATCCGTAGCGTCAGCAGGATAAATTTTAACCTTAAGCTGAGCCTCGTCGCCCTTTCTTAAGCTGAGAGCTGACTGCTCGAATGAGATTGAGGTAACATGCTGAAGCACAGTAAGCTCGCAAACGGCTGTAAATCCGCCGTCAACAGTTTTAACGGTGATTTTGGTTGTGCCTGCCTTAACGCCGGTAACGACACCGCTTGTGCTTACCTTTGCAACGGCTGTATTTGCACTCTGATATGTTACAGCCTGATTATTAGCGTTTGAGGGGAATACGGTTGAAGAAAGAGTAAGCTTTTCACCCGCATATACGGTAGCGATATTCTTGCTGATATCAACACCTGTTACTGGCTGAGTAACTGTAACCTTACAGGTTTTTGAAAGGCCGTTTTCCGTTGTTGCGGTAACTGTTGCCGTACCTCTTGCCACACCGGTGATAACACCCTTTGAAGAAACCTTTGCAACCTTTGTGTTGCTTGACTTCCAGGTTACGGTTTTATCCGTTGCATTTGAGGGTGAAAGAGTAGGCTTAAGTGTTACGGTTTTACCGGCACTTACAGTTACCGATGATTTATTGAGAGTGATTTTTGTAACCTCTCTTTTAACGGCAACGGTGCATTTTGCAGTAAAGCCGCCGTCCTCTGTTTTAACGGTAATTGTAACATTACCGGGAGCTACGGGAGTTACAACACCCTTTGAAGAAACCTTTGCAACCTTTGTGTTGCTTGACTTCCAGGTTACATTCTTCACGGTTGCATCAGAGGGTGCAACTGTTGCTTTAAGGGTGAGCTTACCGTCAAGGTAAAGCTTTGCACTTGTTTTATTAAGGGTAATACCCGTTACCTTTTTAACAACCTTTACGGTACATTTTACACTAAAGCCTCCGCTTACTGTTTTGGCTGTAATTGTTGCAGTGCCTGATTTAAGACCCGTTACAACACCGCTTGAAGAAACCTTTGCAACCTTTTTGTCGCTTGAAGTCCATTTAATGTTCTTGTTGCTTGCATTTGACGGGCTCACTGTGGGCTTGAGTGTATATTTTTCTCCGGCTTCTAAATGGAGTGTTTTTTTATTCAGCTTAACTCCCTTTACGGGCTGAATTACAAGAACCTCGCAGTATGCCTTATAGCCGCCGTCCTTAGTTTTTGCCGTGATTTTAGCATAACCGGGAGCCTTTGCAATTACCTGACCGTCCTTTGTTACATCTGCAATATCATAGTTGCTTGATGACCATGTTACGGTTTTTGTGCTTGCTGAGGAGGGCTTTATTGTGGGAGTGATAACTGATTTACTGCCTACATTGATTGTCATTGAGGTTTTATTAAGTCTGATACCCGTTACACTCTTGATAACGGTAACCTTGCAGGTTGCGGTTTTGCCGCCGCTTACTGTTTTTGCGGTAATGGTAGCAGTACCCTTTTTGATACCCTTTACAACACCGCTTGAATCAACTGTTGCAACCTTTGTGTTGCTTGATGTCCAGGTTACCTTTGAGTTTGTTGTATCTGCAGGCTTTACCGTTGCGGTAATTGCTGCAAGCTTACCTTCCCTTACGGAAAGCTTTGTTTTGGAAAGGCTTATGCCCGTAGCAGGCTGAGTTACGGTAATTTTACATGTAGTTTTTGCGTTTCCGTCCTTACTTGTGCAGGTAATGGTTGCAGTACCTGCCTTAACGGCAGTGATAACACCCTTGGAGCTTACCTTTGCAACCTTTGTGTTGCTTGACTTCCACTTAACGGTTTTATGTGTTACCGTTGACGGTGTAAGTGTTGCAGTAAGAGTTTTTGTTTTGCCTACATCAAGGGTAATACTTGAATAATTAAGCCTTACGCTTGAAGCCAGCTGTAAAACAGTTACAACGCAGGTTGCACTGTATCCGCCGTCCTTACTTGTTGCGGTGATATTGCAGGTACCCTTGCTTCTTGCTGTAATCTGACCTGCTTCATTAACCGTTGCAATGCTTGTATTGCTTGACTTCCATGTAATTCCCTGATTTGAAGCACCTGAAGGAAGCACGGAAGCGGTAAGAAGTCTTGTTTCGCCCTTGGGCAGCTCAACCTTGGTTGCGCTGATTTTAACACCCGTTACGGGAACATATACGGTGAAGCTGCAGCTTGAAGTAAAGCCGCCGTCAACGGTTATAACGGTAATTGTTGCATTACCTGCCGCCTTTGCAGTAACAACACCCTTTGAGGTAACGGAAACTACCTTGGAATCGGATGAAGACCATTTTACGCTTTTGTTTGTAGCATCAGACGGGAATACGTTAGCCACAAGTGTCTTTGACTTGCCGAGAGCAAGAGTTACACTTGATGCATTGATTCTGACACCGGTTACGGGCTGAATAACCGTAACCTTACACTGTGCCTGATATCCGCCGTCAACAGTTGTTGCGGTGATAATTGCAGTACCGGGAGCAACACCCTTCATTCTGCCGTTTTTATCAACAGTTACTATCTTGGTACTGCTTGATTTCCAGGTAAGACCCTTTTCACTTGCGTTTGAGGGTGCAACTGTTGCCATAAAGGTGAAATATTCGTCAACATTGATTGACTTTGCCGTAACATCAAGGGTAAGACCCGTTACGGGAACCTTTTTAACAACAGTGATATCACAGTAGGCTTCATAGCCGCCGTCAGTTGTTTTTACGGTAACTGTTGCAGTACCTATTCCGACAGCAGTAAGAACACCCGAAGAAGAAACCCTTACAATTGAGGTATCGTTTGACTTCCATGTAACCGCCTTGTTTGTTGCAGTTTTGGGGAGCACGCTTGCAGAAAGAGTATATTCCTGACCCTTATAAAGGCTGAGCTTTGTTTTTGAAAGAGTAACACCTGAAACCTTCTCGATTACGGTAATTTTACAGGTTGCGGTTTTTGAGCTGTTCTTGGTTGTAACGGTAATGTTACATGTGCCGCCTGCAACTGCAGTTACAACACCCTTTTCATTAACGGTGGCAACGGCAGTGTTGCTTGATTTCCATGTAACACCCTTTTCACTTGCATTTGAAGGAAGGACCGTGGGCACAAGAGTAAGCTCATCGCCTTTGTTGAGTGTTGCCTCGGTACGGTTAAGCGTTACACCTGTGGTCTGCACCATAACTGTAACTGTGCAGCTTGCGGTGTATCCGCCGTCAGCAGTGGTTACGGTAATTGTTGCCGTACCCTCCTTGACGCCCGTTACCTTACCCTCCGCATCAACGGTAGCAACATTTTTATCTGAGCTCTTCCATGTAACCTTCTGGTTGGTTGCATAGTCAGGGATAAAGGTAGGTGTGAGTGTTGTATATTTGCCAACATAAATTGTTCTTGTTGCAGGAAGTGATACACCTTCAACAGGCTGATTTACAGTTACTATACAAACGGCATTTTTACCTGTTCCGTCAAGAGCTGTTGCCTTGATTACGGCTGAGCCGGGATGCTTTGCAGTTACAACACCGCTCTGGTTTACCGTTGCAACGGAAGTGTCAGAGGATGACCACTGAACATCACCGTAGCTGTAACCGTCAAGGGTGGTAACAGTAGCACTGAGGGTGTAGGTATCCTTTGTGTTGAGAGTAAGTGAGCCACGGCTTATTACAACAGAAGCAGCCTTTTCCGCAACTCTGAGCTTACCCGTAACAACAATGTTACTGCCGTCACTTGTTGCGGCGGAAATATTACAGGTACCTGCCTTGTGAGGTACAAGAGTACCGTTATAGTTTACTTCGCATACATCGGGATTGTCTGAAGACCATGAAAGCACCTGATTACCCGCATTTTCAGGCTTTATGGTAACGGTGAACTTTTCACCAACGGAATCAACGGAAATAACCTTGCTTGTGGGTGAAAGAGCAAGAGAAGAAATAAGAGGTCTTACATCAACGGTGAATGATCCGCTGATTTTGCTGCCGTCAGTTGTGGTATAGGTAATTTTCGCCTTGCCTTCCTTAACTGCCTTGATTTTAACTGAGGCAATACCGGAAGCGGAGCATTCCTCATCGCTTACTGTGGCAATTGAGGTGTCAGCACTTTTCCATGTGAGGTCTTTTATGCTTGCATTTGAGGGAAGAACGGTAACTCTGAAAATTGTGGACTCTCCTGCTGTCATAACCAGAGAGCCTGAGGTTGTAACGGTGATAGGCTGAAGTGAGGTAACGGGAACAAGCTTGTTTACGGTGATTTTACATTTTGCAGTGTAAATATTTGTGTTATCCGTTGCCGTAACAGTGATATTACAGCTTCCCGGTGCCACTGCAGTAACGGAGCCCGTATCTGTTACTGTTGCAACGGCTTCATTATCCGTTGACCAGGTATAGAAAACATCACCCGTGGGGATGTGCTGTGCATCCTTACCGTAGGCTTCTGCCGTGAGCTTGACTGTTTTACCTTCGAAAAGCTCAGCAGTGCTTTTTGAAAGCTTTACTCCGCCGAGAGGGTTGAGAATTGTAAGAATACATGAAGCACTGTGACCGTTTGAGCTTGCGGTCAGAGTGATTTTATTTTTGGAGTATTTGTTTACGGTTACAATACCCTCTTTTGTAACGGAAGCCGCACTGCTGTCAGAGCTGGACCATTCAACGGGATCTGCCGCATCGGTGGGTTCGAGAATTGCTCTGAGGGTAAAGGTCTGACCCACAGCAGCGGTATGCTCTGATTTATTGAGTGTTATACCCTGAGTGTGAAGCTTAAGATTATCCAGAGCCTTCTGCAAATTGGCAGCACAGGAATCGATTCTTTCCTGAGGAATACTGCCGTCAGGGCTTTCAAGAATTGTAATCGCATAGTCATACGCTATTTCAAGTGCAGAGGTGTCTATGTACTTATCCCACTCGTCAAGGGGCGGCACCTTGTTGAACACCGCCTGCAGCGTTGCAATATCCGCCGCAGCCGCCTCCACACTGACAAGGTCAGTAAAGGGAGTGACAGGTACGGTGCTCACCACCATAAGAGCACAGAGTAATAATGACAGCAATCTTTTTTTCATCGTCTCAAACCTCATTTCTTTAAAAGTCGTGACCGCTTCTTTGCGGTGCCTCATTCAAATTATTTTAAAACCTGATTTACTTTGCTTTAATTATTATTTATTATTATATATAACAGCAACAGGGCAAACTGCGCTATTTTAAGCACTAATCATTATAATGCAAAATGTCAACACTGTCAACATAAGTCACACAATGTGTTGAAAAAGTTTACAATTTATGCTAATATTAATCCGTCAATAAAACACTACGCTGAGCGGTATTGCGAAAAAATATGCTTACAGCCTTAAGAAAGGATGAAATACATTGAAAAAATTTATTTCCTGGAACGTAAACGGAATCAGAGCCTGCGTGCAAAAAGGCTTTCTCGATTCATTCAAAGAGCTTGATGCGGACATTTTCTGCCTTCAGGAAACCAAGCTGCAGCAGGGTCAGATTGACCTCCAACTGCCCGGCTATCACCAATACTGGAACTATGCCGAAAAGAAGGGCTATTCGGGCACTGCCATATTCACAAAGGAAGAGCCTATAAACGTTTTTTACGGCCTTGATATTCCCCGTCACGATACTGAGGGCAGAGCAATAACTCTTGAATTCCCCGATTTCTATTTTGTTACCTGCTATACCCCCAATGCTCAGGACGGTCTTAAAAGACTTGACTACCGTATGGACTGGGAGGACTGCTTCAGGGAATATCTCGTTTCCCTGGCTAAGAATAAGCCTGTTATAATTTGCGGTGACCTTAATGTTGCCCATGAAGAAATTGACCTTAAAAACCCGAAATCCAACCGTGGAAATGCAGGCTTTTCCGACGAAGAGCGTGGTAAATTTTCACAATTATTGGAGGCAGGCTTTACCGATTCCTTCCGTTATCTTTACCCTGATACCGAGGGAGCTTACTCCTGGTGGAGCTACCGCTTCAAGGCAAGAGAAAAGAATGCAGGCTGGCGTATTGACTATTTTGTTGTATCTGACAGCATTAAAGAAAAAATTGCAGGAGCATCCATTCACAGTGAAATTTTCGGCTCAGACCACTGCCCCGTAGAGCTTCTGATTGAGCTCTGATACTATAAAAACCTTTGAAACAATGGATTCTCGTTTTGCGAGAGTCCATTCTATATTTGCGGCGTGTACTTTTTGTCAATGTCAGATTAAAATGATGCTGACTTAAAAGCCGAAAGGAGCAACACACAATGAGTAATAAATCAATGGGCAGCTTTCTTAGTGAGCTCAGAAAAGAAAAAGGTATAACACAAAGGGAGCTCGCTGAAATCCTTAACGTTTCCGACAAAACCGTAAGCCATTGGGAGCGTGACGAACATTCACCTGATTTAAGTATGCTCCCTCTTCTCGCAGAGTTTTTTGGGGTAAGCTGCGATGAGCTGATAAAAGGCGAAAAAAGGTCCGATAGCATTCCTTCCGGCTCTCACTCCTTTTCAAATGTAGCACACCAATCTGAAAACTTTGTGAAAAATCCCTGTGAGGAAAAAATTTACAAATCATACACAAAGCATAAAATTCTTTGCCTGTCATCAGTGTTCATTTCTTTTTTCTCACTTATGCTTTTAATCGGCATAATTCTTCTTGCCGAGCATATAACAGGACTTGATTTTATAAAAACCGCCCTTTGCATTTCAGCGGTTTTTGCAGTTGCACTCTGCCTTCTTATAACCTTTATTTCAAGCCAGAGCTTCAGTTCAGTTATTAACACAGCGGAAATTTCCGAGAAAGAGAAAAGAAAGCTTAAAGCAAAAAGCAGACTCAATTATATTTTTCCGCTTTTTTATGTTGTCCTTGTGCTTATTATATTTTTTAAGGTGCTTATGCCCGTCAACCCACCGAGCAGTAATGAACCCATAACAATGCCGGTGCCATCAAGCGTTAAGCCTGATACGAGCTATTATGACAACTCGATTGATTACGCCGCAACTTCAGAATTTGTATATTGAAAACGCCACAAAAGGGCAACTCTCAGATTCTGAGAGAGGATTTACAGTCTTCTTGGTGTACAAAAACAGCCTTTGCAGGTTAAAATCAGGTTGTAAAACAAAACATTAAGAAGGAGAAACAAAAATGAAACAGAACCTCGGCGAATTTATAGCACAGCTAAGAAAAGAAAAAGGCATGACTCAGCGTGAGCTTGCAGAGCTTTTAAATGTTACGGACAAAACCGTAAGCCATTGGGAAAGAGGTGAATCCTCACCCGATATTTCCGCCTTGCCCATTCTCAGTGATGTTTTCGGAATTACAGTTGATGAGCTTTTGAGGGGAGAATTAAAGCAGCAGACCTGTTATCCACAGCATTTCATACCTCAGACGCCCCTTGATAAAACCCCGAACAATTACCGAAACTTTAAAATATCAAACATACTGACAGCCGCTGTTTCGGTTATGTCCGTTATATTGGGTGTGGGTGTAAAACATCTTCTTGCTTATTTTATATTTACACAATCAGCTAACGCCGTTGCATTTTTTGTCTCGTTGGCGGCAGTGTTTATCTCAATTGTTCTTACTCTGATTTTCAATATTATATTCAGAAACAAGCTCAATCCTGACTCTGACGCCTTTCCGAAATACCGTTTTGCCACCAACCGAATAAGCTCACTCAATGCTTATTTTGCTGTTTTCTGTCTTTCACTTATCCCTTGCTTTATGAGAAAGCACGGATTTATTTTTACAGCAATCGCTGTTACTCTCATACTTTTTGCCGAATTAATACTCAGTAAAAAGGGTGTTCTCTCAACAGAAAAAGCTTTCGAAAACAAGTTCAAAGAAAGCATTTATCTTCTCAGAAGATCCTGTGCTGTTTTATGCACAGTGCTTGTTGTTCTCGGCGGCGGAGTTCACTTTTTCTTTTCAGGTGTATATTATCCGTCACCGAAAAACATAGTTTTTACTTCTGCAGAGGAATTCAAAGCATATATGGAAACGCCCGCGGAAAAGCCTGCCGAAGCTCACCTTGCAGACGGAGTCAGTGTAACTGCAATGGCGACCACAACCTTACCGCCCACAACCGCACCCGACGGCAACGGTGTACCCTCAGGTCAGCAGTCACCTGTTGTTATTCTGCCACAGCAGGAAACAGAAGATGACATTGAAGAAATATACAACGACCGCGGTGAAGTTATACTGACCTTCCGCAACAAAAACAAGGCTGTTAAAACCTACGCTTATAATGAAGGTGAAGGCACCTATCATCTGATAACCTATGATGAAGCCATCAGGGTGCAGAAAATGCGTAAATTCTGCAACACCACCATTGACGAAATTATACCCATATACTGCCTTGCCGTTGCTGTGCTGACACTGGTTGTTTATAAGAAAAAAGAAGCAAGGCTGAAAAAGGATCTTTCACAGCCTGAAAAGTAATATTTAACAAATGACCGCACCTTTACGCCGACGGGTAGTAAAGAACACTTCCTTACTACCCGTCGGCGTAATATCAGAGCGGTGATTTTTATGCCGAAAAACTTTTTTAAAAAAATTCAAAAAAACTATTGACAAACCCATTTCACTTGTGTATAATAGCCGATGTTGAATGACACGAGAGCGTTAGAAGCGCATCGATAGTCGGTGTTTTTAGCGATGAGGGTCCACCCGTTCCCATCCCGAACACGGTAGTTAAGCTCATCAGTGCTGACAATACTTGGCTGGAAGCGGCCCGGGAAGATAAGGCGATGCCGACACAATACCACCTTAGGTAATACTAAGGTGGTACAACTCTTTAAAAATGATGCATAAACACAAAGTTTAATGCACATAATATATCAAATGCCTTAATAGCTCAGTCGGTAGAGACGGGATGTTAAC
>JAXJQQ010000153.1:0-4416 GCA_036311065.1 Acutalibacteraceae bacterium
TTCCATAAGTGTTGCAAAAATCTTAGCTGAAGAAAGATTGTTGAAGGTACCTGCCTGGAAAGGTACGGGATAAGCGGTGTCACCTGTAATAATTACAAGGTCGGGTTTTTCGGCTGTAACCATTGAAGCAACTGCATTAAGTGCCATTGCGTCAGTTTTTTTACTCATCCAGCCGCCGCCGATATGCACGTCAGTAAGCTGAAGCACCTTGAAATCTCTGTCTGTTGTAAAAGTCCAGAAGCCGTTTTCATCCTTTTCGGGAACAAGCTGATTTTCATATTGAACAGCTTCAAATGAATTTGCTTTTTCTGTGTTTGCTTTGATTGAAATTTTGGTAACTCCCATTGAAACACATGAGAGCACAACAATTACCGCAAGAATAATTGCGATAATCTTAAGAGCTTTTTTGCCCTTACCTGTCTTTTTCTTTTCTTTCACCTTAGTTTCCATCATTTCGTCTCCTTTAATCGAGAATTATTGCTTTGACTGATGAAATCACCAGTCTTATTGCACCGACCATAATTATGACACCGATAACAAGACCGCACACCGCATCATAGGCATAGCCGCCGCTTTTTGTAAGAACAAGAGTGAGAACCGTAACAGCAGACACAAAGAAATCAAGCACACCGTCAACAGCCATTACCTTTATTACAGATGATTCTGCTTTTTTTCCGAGAAAACGGAACACAAAAATCATCATAAGCTTTACAACTGTAGTTCCTACAATAAGCCACAGGTATTTCTCCATATAATTCACAGGTGTCGGATAGACAAACCTTTCAAGAGAATTATATGCAAAATAAAAGCCTGAAATTGCAACCACAACACTCATAACAAAGCTCAGAAGATGCTGTGTACGTGTAACAATTCTCTCAGCGTTTTCATTCTGAACCTTAGCAAGTGCCGCCATAGAGCACACCGCAAGAGCACCTGAGACACTGTCAAAAAAATTGTTGATTCCGTCAGAATAAATACTGATGCTGCCTGAAGCAAGACCTACATAAAGCTTAACTGCAAAAAGGGCAAGATTAACAAGAAGTGCAAAAACACCGGCACCGACTATGTACTTTCTGTTTTTTATCGCTGTTCACCACCCATCTCACTGTATTGTTTTGATTATAACACAAGGTTTTTTTCATTTCAACAGTTAAAAGAAAAAATATGGCAACTGCCTCACTTTCTGAAACGGTTGCCATATTTTAAATCAGCTTGCCTTCATACCAAGTCTGAGCTTATCACTTATCATTGCAATAAACTCTGAATTAGTAGGTTTTCCTCGTGAATTCTGGATTGTATAGCCGAAATAGGAAGAAAGTATATCCACATCTCCTCTGTCCCAGGCTACTTCGATTGCGTGACGGATTGCTCTTTCGACTCTCGACGATGTTGTTTTGTTGCTTTTTGCAATGGTGGGATAAAGTATTTTTGTGACTGCCTGCATCAGCTCAGGGTCATCAACGGTAAGCTTTATAGCCTGTCTCAGATAATGATAGCCCTTAATATGAGCAGGAACACCTATCTGACGCATTATATCAGTTATCACAAGCTCAATACTGTCCTTCATAACAACCCTTGAAAATTCGGCTTTATCCCCTTGCTTTGCCCATTTTATAATCTGCCCTATTCTTTCAGCAAGCATATTGAGTTCAATAGGTTTGAGAAAATAGTAGTCTGCACCGGCAGATATAATTTCACTTTCAAATTCCTCGTTGTCAACTGAACCGAGAATTACCATGGCAGGACGTTTATCAGGCTTTGCTTCTCCCAAGAGCTTCAATACTCCGAGAGCATCCAGCTTAGGCATAAAAGCATCCATTATCACCACGTCAGGTCTTAAGGTTTTTATGTTGTCCATTACCGTTGAGCCGTCCTTTGAAACAAGTTTAACATCAAATCCGTAATCGGACAAAAATTTAGCAGTGTGCAGCGCTAATTCATTTCCTTCTTGTGCAAGCATGATTCTTGATTGATTTACCATTATATCCTCCGTCTGCACTGCTCATCACGGCTGTAATTATAACTCTTTTTCCGTGCAGAAATAAGGTATTATCTGTCGAAGGAAAATATTTTTTCAATAATATTTATTTTTGCCGTAGAAAGATAGTGTCGGAAACAATCGTTACTTGTCTTTTGACCTTGTGAACAACGAAGCTATAAGTCCTGATATAACCGCCGCCATAATCCCCACAGATGAGGCTGCAAGCGGTCCGCTCAAGGCGCCCAGAAGTCCGTCTGCTGCGACTGCTTCTTTAGTACCCTTTGAAAGAGCATAGCCAAAGCCGACAAGAGGCAAGGTTGCACCTGAGCCTGCCCATTTCACAAGCGGCTCATATATACCAAGACCGCCGAGAATCACACCGATTATGACAAATGAAACAAGAATTTTTGCAGGTGTCATCTTTGTAAAATCAATAAGCAGCTGACCGACTGTACATATAAGACCGCCCACAAGAAAAGCTTTCAGAACAGTTATAATTATATCCATCAGCTGAGCCACCCTTTGATTTTTGACGGTGACAGCTTACCTTTTATAAGCGAGTTAAGAAAAACAAAGCCTAACATGCAGTAAATCATCAGACACACAACTTTCTTTGCATAATAAAGATACTTACTGAATTTCAGCAGACAGACAATACACTTGAGCTGACAAAACGCATTCATATTATTACCCCCTTCTGATATTTACAAGATGTGCAATTCCCGGAATGGACTCTCCTTCTCTCGAAGAAACCGGTGACATCAGAGCTCCGGTTGCAATAAAGAGAATATTACTGTATTTACCCTCACGCATTTTTTTAAGAATATAGGCGCAAAGAACACTTGCGCTGCATCCGCAACCTGAACCGCCTGCGTGAACATCCTGCTTTTCACGGTCAAAAATCATCATTCCGCAGTCGTTATAATTTTCACCGAGAATGATTCCGTCTTCACGTTCAAGAAGGCCTTTGAGAAGCTCACTTCCCACAAAACCAAGGTCACCTGTCAGAATCAGATCATAATCATCGGGTGTAGTATTTGTATCACGCAAAAAATCGCTTATGGTTTTTCTTGCAGCAGGTGCCATTGCTGCACCCATATTTGCTGCATCAAGAATTCCGTAATCCTGAATTGTGCCTATATGAATTTTGTCGATATACGGACTTATATCTGACCTTTCCTTGCTGATAACCGCTGCACCTGAGCCTGTAACTGTCCATTGTGCAGTCGGTGTACGCTGACCTCCGTATTCAAGCGGATATCTGAACTGCTTTTCCGCCGAGCAGAAATGTGAGCTTGTGGCGGCAACCACCGTGCTGAATCCGCCGCTTTCAATGGAAAGAGCAGCCACACAAAGACTCAGCGCCATTGTTGAACAGGCACCGTAAAGCCCTACAGACGGAATGTTCATTTCACGAAGAGCAAAGGTTGAACCTATACACTGATTCAGAAGGTCACCCGAAAAAACCGCATCTATTTCTGTTTTTTCTTTGGCCGATTTTGAAATTGCAAGTTCGATTGCTCTTTTCATAAGCTCGGTTTCAGCTTTTTCCCAGCAGTCCTGCCCCATTGTTGTATCCTCATAGGTTTCATCAAACTCTTCTCCGAGAGGCCCTTCACTTTCTTTTTTTCCTGCCACACCTGCATTGGCAATAATGCAGGGCTTACTTTCAAGAATCACAGTTTTTCCTTTTCTCTGAGCCATAGCTATCTCCTCCTTTATGTCAGATTAAAAATGAAACAAATCAGACCGTATACTGCAGCAGATGAACAACCGAAAACAATTACGGGACCTGCAATTGAAAACATCTGAGCAGCCGTACCTGTAATCGTACCCTCAGCTTTGAATTCAAGTGCAGGTGAAACAACAGAGTTTGCAAAGCCCGTTATGGGCACCATTGTTCCTGCACCTGCGTGTTTCGCAATTTTATCAAAAACACCGAAAGCCGTCAGAATTGCAGTAATCGCTATAATTATCACCATTGATATAAGTCTGCTTTCATCTTCTTTTATGCCCATATTCATAAAAGCCATAGTTACACCCTGACCGAAAGCACAGATAGTTCCTCCCACAAGAAAAGCTTTTATACAATCGGTTAAAACCGGCGATTTCGGCGAATAAGCCTTAGCCATTTTTCCGTATTCTTCTTTTGAAACTGACATTTATTTCTCCTCCTTCATTAACATAAAATATTCTTTCCTTTTTGCTTAGTATTATGCACACTTCAATTGACAAAAACACTCTTAACGATTACAATATAAAAGGAATATATTTTAAGGAGAAAACACTATGGCAATTTTCAAAGCATTCAGAGCAGTACGTCCCGTTCCCGAACACGCAAAGGATGTGGCTGCTTTACCTTATGATGTAATGAACAGTGAAGAAGCACGTGAAATGGTAAAAGGCAAGCCCTATTCATTTCTTCACGTTGACAA
>JAXJQQ010000154.1:0-7680 GCA_036311065.1 Acutalibacteraceae bacterium
GGCTTGAACCCTAAGAGGGTGAGAAGCGTAAAAAAACAATCCGGTGGATTGTTTTTAGCTTCGAAGTCCGAAGTCGGGTACCGAATGCGAGGCATTGGGTCGACAAGGATGCAGGATTTGCGAAGCAAAGCCGTGTCCCGTCTCTCGCATCAAAACTCAGTAGCCAGAAGGCTGATGAGTTATTTTTTTATATTCTTTTCCTAAAAGCGGTAAGGTACTTGAAGCCTAAGAGGGTGAGAAGCGTTAAGAAAACAATCCGGTGGATTGTTTTTAGCGTGTTTCAATTTACTCATATGAAATTATTGAAATTTAAAAGGTCTTATGATAAAATTGACAAGGAAAATCAGGTTACTGTTTACCGTTATTACAGAGATTTTTCAGGTAGTAAAACAGCAGCCTATAGTTTAAAATATCGGAGGAGTAAAATGAAAATTCTTGATAACAGTGATAAGCATTTATTAGCTGTATTACCCGATGTTATTTCGGAAAAGCTTGATAAAAAAGCTGTAAAATTCAAATTCATAGGCGGAGGAAGTTACGGCAGAGTTTATAAAACAACGCTTTCCGACGGTGAAGTTATTGCTGTTAAGGGCTACAAGCTTCAGAACATGCAGCATGAAGAAGCTCAGCAGCTCCGTTTTTTAGCTGAAAATACAAGTGTAAAAATGCCCGAAGTGCTTTTTACATATGAAGATGATAATACTGCTGTTTTAGCTATGACCTTTCTCCCGGGTCAGAATGTGTTGAATCCTATGTTTTTGCTGAAAAGAAAAAAACAAAAGCAAAAATTTGCGGATGATGTTATTACGGGTATGCTTGAATGGCACAGTGTTTCAAATGATAAGTTCGGTGCTCTTTGTAACCCTGTATATGACAGTTGGTATGAATATTATAAAAAAGAGAAGCAGGAGCCCTGGCTTTCTGCATTGACGGAATTATCCGATAACGGAAGGTTCAGTAAAAAGAAATTAAACATCCTTATTGAGGCAACAGAACTTTTCAATAGCCTGCCCGAAGAAAACAGCAAGCCCGTTCTTATTCATGCCGACCTTAATATAATGAACATTATGGCTGACCCCAAAACGTTGAAGCTTATTGCTTTCATTGACCCCTGCGGCAGCATATGGGCAGACAGAGAATATGATTTGTTTCAGTTCCGCAATATGTGGGGAGACGCCTACGGACTTTATGAAACATATAAAAGAAAATACGAAGCATCTGAATTTACCGATTTCAGGGTCGCTTATTACGGTGCTATGCTTGAAGCATCAATGAGACTTAAAGGCGGTCATGTTATACCGCTCTGGGAAGACCTTAATTTTGCCAGGTTGAAAAAGGAAATGAAAAACATAAAGGATATAAACTGATTTTTTAAATATCAAGGAGATATTATGAAAACTATTAAAAATGGCTGGTGCTACGGCAATAACGGATATACGGTCGGTGACTCTGAAACCGAAAGATACACAAGTGTTCTGCCCTCAGAAAGACAGCTTGAATTTATGAAGCTTGAATATTACAACTTTATTCACTTTGGCGTTAACACAATGAATAACAAGGAATGGGGCAACGGCAAGGAGGATATCTCCCGTTTTAACCCTAAAAAGCTTGAAACCGACCAATGGTGCAGTGTGCTTAAAGCCACAGGGAGCAAGGGCATTATTATAACTGCCAAGCACCATGACGGTTTCTGTCTGTTTGATACAAAACACACTGACCATAGTGTTATGCATACACCCTTCGGAAAGGATATTGTTAAAATGCTTTCCGAAAGCTGCAAAAAATACGGACTTAAGCTCGGCATCTATCTCTCTCCCTGGGACAGACACGAAAAAACCTACGGTACAGATGAATACAACGATTTTTTTGTCAGTCAGCTTACTGAACTTTGTGAGAATTACGGAGATATATTCTGTTTCTGGTTTGACGGTGCCTGCGGTGAAGGCAAAAACGGAAAAAAACAGATTTATGATTGGGAACGTTATTATTCCACAATAAGAAAATATCACCCTGATGCCGTTATATCCATCTGCGGACCTGATGTTCGTTGGATAGGAAATGAAGGCGGCAGAGTGAGAAAAAGCGAATGGAGCATAATTCCTGCAATTAAAGATAATCAGGAAGCCGTTAAAGAAAACTCACAGACCGACGAAAATCAGACGAAGCTTATGGCAGAAAAGCTTGATGACCGTACCGAGGATTTAGGCTCAAGAGAGATACTAAAAAATTACGAAAGTCTTATTTTCAAGCCGGCAGAGGCAGATGTTTCAATAAATCTCGGTTGGTTTTGGCATAATAATCTTTATTATCTTTTTAAAAAACAGAGAACTGCAAAGGACCTTGCCAGAATCTATTTTGATTCAGTAGGCGGAAACGCCTCAATGCTTCTTAATGTACCGCCTGATAAAAACGGTCTTATCAATAAGCGTGAAATAAAAACACTGCAGAAATTCACAAAGCTTATAACTGAGCCATTTGAAAAAGAAATAAAGGATGTATCCTTATTTACTTACTCCCCCAACGGTAAATGCCGCGAAATCAAGAACGAAGGCTTTACTCTTGAAAGCGGAGAAAACGGTGTAAGCCTGCGTTTGCCAAACAAAAAGCAAATAAAGCTGATATCACTACGGGAAGAACTTACCTTCAGTCAGATAATTGAAGAATTCAAAGTTTATGCTAAAAACAGAAACGAAGAATATTCTGAAATTTACTCCGGCACTGTTATAGGCTCAAGAAAAATTATAAGACTTGAAAATCCTGTAAATACAGATGAAATTCTGCTTATTATTACACAATCAAGGGCAAATCCCGTATTGAAAGATATAAGAGTGTACGAATAAATTTAAGGGACTGTTGGTTTCAACAGTCCCTTAAATGTTTATTCACTATCAACCGAGAGGATATCTGAACTCAAGTTCCCCAAGCCATTCACCGGTGATGAAATTTCTGCCTCTTACAAGAATTTCATCTTCATAAACCTCAACAACAACACCGTCACCGGGTGCATAATCAACAACCTCACTTGAACGGGGAAGATTGATTGTGTTAACACCGCCCTGCTGACTGAAGTTGTCATCACCGAGCTGATCATGGGTATGACCGTAGATATACAAAAGCTTATCGTAAGAGCTGAGAAGCTTTGCAAGGGCGTCACCTTCAACACCTTCAAGTGAATAAAGAGGATGGTGATTGAACACGAAAACGGGAGCCTCCTCGTTCTTTGCCATATTAAGAATATCCTCAACCCAGGAAAGCTGCTCCTCACTCATAATGCAGGTGTTAACAGTAATAGCCTCGGGAGCAATAAAAATCATATAACAGCCGTTTACTACCTTGTAATAATAGGGCTTATCAATGTCATTACCGAGGAAAAGATTATTGTTGGCAACAAAATTGTTACGGTAATTATTATAGTCGCCTTCTCCGTTACCGATATCATGATTACCCATAACAACATAATTTTCTTCAGCAGGCATAACCGACCTTACACCAAGATAAAAGAACAGATTTTCAAGAAGCTGACCGTTCATAACATTATCGCCGAGAAAAACAAGTGAATCGTGATTTTCACCTGCTTTTACACCTTCAAGAATATCATAAAAAGCCTTGTAGGATGCAGGATTGTTGGTTTCCACATGAATATCGGAAACTGCAGAAAAGCTCATTATAAGCTCATCGGGATTCTCAGCTTCATATTTTGCACCGTTTCCGCCAAAGGCAGGTGACATCATCATAAGAAGCACCATTATAGTTGCAATAAGATCCTTAAGGTAAATTACAATGCTTGAAAAGTTCATAACATTTCCTTCTTTCTTAATTTATAAACTAAGTTTAGCACAGTATTTCTCTTTTGTAAATTATTAATTGTAGTTTTTGGTAATATTTAATTATTTTATTTGCTTTTTTTCTTTACGCCTGCTATTACAACACCTGAAAGAGCTGCAAGTGCAAGAACATTGGGCAGAACCATAAGCTGATTGAACATATCTGTAAGCTCCCATACAAGGTCGTTTGAAAGGCATGAGCCGAGGAATGTGAAAACAACAGCTATAAGAGCATAAATTTTTTCTGACTTTTTGCCAAAGAGATAAACAATATTCACCTTACCGAAAAGATTCCAGCTGATAATTGTTGAGAATGCGAAGAAAAGAAGACACACAGCAACAAAGCCGTTACCTATTTTATCTCCGAATACGCTTGAGAAGGCAAGCTGTGCCATATTTGTTTTTTCAACGCCTGCAGCAGCACCGCTTTCAAGAATACCGCCCTTAGTATAAAGTGTTGAAATTACAACAAGAGCTGTCATTGTAAGAACTACGAATGTATCAATGAACACACCTGCCATAGCAATAACACCCTGATCGTGGGGCTTTTCAACCTTAGCAAGAGCGTGTGCGTGAGGAGTTGAACCCATACCTGCTTCGTTGGAGAAGAGACCTCTTTTTGCACCCTGGCTGATAGCAGTTTTTATTGCAGCACCGAAGCCACCACCGATAAGAGCCTGAGGAACGAAAGCATATTTGAAGATAAGACCGAAGGCTTCGGGCACCTTTGTGATGTTTGCACAAAGAACAATAACACTGCCGACGATATAAAACAGAGCCATTACGGGAACAATTTTTTCTGTAACAGCCGCTATTCTGGTTGCACCGCCGATGAAAATAAAGCCGGCAACAAGTGCAACACCAAGACCAATCGCCCAACCGGGAACACCGAAAGCACTTTCGCAGGTTTCAGCAATTGAGTTTGACTGAACCATGCTTCCCATAAAGCCGAGAGCGAGGGTGCTTGCAACGGCAAAGAAGCCGGCAAGGAATTTACCGAACCTGCCCTTGAAGGCTTTTGTAATATAATAAACGGGTCCGCCGTCAACGGAGCCATCAGCGTTAACAACCTTTGTTTCCTGAGCAAGGACCGCCTCGGCATAGATGGTCGCCATACCTAAAACGGCAATAATCCACATCCAGAAAATAGCGCCGGGACCGCCTATAAGAATAGCACCGCAGGCACCGACGATATTACCCGTACCGACCTGAGCGGCAATTGCTGTTGCAAGAGCCTGGAAGGAGCTGAGACCGCCCTCCTGCTTTCCTCCGTGCAGTCTGATTCCACCAAAGGCCTTTTTCATAGCCTCGCCGAAGTATCTGAACTGAACAAAACGGGTTCTTACGGTATAAAATGCACCGATACCTAAAAGAAGAATCAAGAGAATGTAGTCAGACAGATAAGCGTTGATTGTCTGAACAATTTTGAGAAGTGTTTCCATAAAATATACCTCCGTATAAAAAATATAACCGCCCATTTAAAATGAAGGCGGTAGAGAGAACAAAAACGACAGAGAAATAATATCCGGAAGTATTTACTCTGCTCTGTCCTTTTGCCTGAGAGATTCAGCAGATATAAAATCCGCCTTGCACCTTGGGCACTCAATTCAATGAGATTCTCCAGAGCCTCCTCCGCTATCGGTTTCCTTTAAGATTCCGACAGTTTCACAGGGATTAACGAGGAGTATAGCACTATTTTTATTCTATGTCAACACAATCAGAAAATATAATAAATTTAAAAAAATCGGGTATCGGCGAAAACCGACACCCGACATATGAAATCAGCCGTATATAGGGCCATAATTCTTGCAGGCCTCATAGTCTGCACTTCTTATATCCTCTGTACCGAAAGCTGCCCATGAATGGGGACGGAAAATTCTTTCTTCAGGAACATTATGCATATTAACAGGAATACGGAGCATTGAAGCCAGAGTAATAAGGTCGGCACCAACATGACCGTAAACCGTTACACCGTGGTTTGCACCCCAGTTAGCCATAACAGAATATACATCCTTGAATGCACCCTTACCTGTAAGATTGGGAACGAACCATGTTGTGGGCCATGTACGGTCAGTTCTCAGGTCAATTGTTGTGTGGGCAGTGTCGGGAAGGTCAGCGGTGTAGCCTTCAGCAATCTGAATAACGGGGCCGATTCCTTCAACTATATTTACACGCAGCATTGTTACGGGCATTTCTGCTCTGCAACGGAAGTGGCTTGAGAATCCGCCGCCTCTGAAATATTCATAGTTAGCTCTGCACCAGTCGGTAGCTTCAAGGCAAGCGTCAATATCCTCCTGAGTCATTTCCCAGAAGGGCTTCATACAGCCTTCGCCATCACTGTTTTTTGCAGCTCCGCTGCCGTCAAGTGCAGTTGCACCTGAATTGATAAGGTGGATAAATCCGTCCTTTGCTTTACCTTCAGGCCTAATTCCCGTAACTCTTTCGCAGGCTTCGGGGCTCCAATATGTACGCACATCATGGAAGCAGGGAGCACTGCCTGAAATAAGAGTACCGAGCATCATTGAAACACCGTTGAGAGTATCATTCTCTGTTGCAAAGGGTGTGGGAGCCTTGGGTCCGTTCCAGTCAAAGGTGGAAGCCATAATAGCTTCTGTAAAGTCTGCATTGGGAAGCCAGTCAGTCCAGTTTCTCTGACCCTGGAAGCCGCCTGCAACAGCATTTTTGCCGAGTGCTTCTTCGTGCCAACCGAGCTCGTCAAGCTTCTTGTTTCCGTAAAGAATATCCTTAACTATAATTGAGAACTTTGCAATGAATTCCCAATCCTTATCAGCGGGAACAACCTTGGATTTTCTGATAATTTCGGGAAGATCCTTACCTGCGTTTACATCAAAGCCTTCCTTACAGTTTGCCTTAATCCAGGAAAGAGCCTTTTCATATTCATCCTTATCGTAAATTTCAAGGGTGATTCTTCTGATGATATCACTCATATCAACCCATTCTGCACGGATGCCGAAATATTTCTGGAACATTGAGGCATCACAATAGCTGCCTGCAATACCCATTGAAATGCCACCGAGATTTACATATGCCTTATTCTTCATCCAGCCTACAGCTACGGAAGCTCTTGCAAAACGAAGAATCTTTTCGGCAACATCATCAGGGATTGTACGGTCATCAATATCCTGAACATTTCTGCCGTAAATTGAGAATGCGGGAAGACCCTTCTGAGCGTATGCAGCCATAACAGCAGCAAGATAAACAGCACCGGGTCTTTCTGTGCCGTTAAAGCCCCATACAGCCTTGATTGTGTTTGGGTTCATATCAAAGGTTTCCGAGCCGTAGCACCAGCAGGGAGTTACGGAAAGAGTCGCAACAACATTCTGTGTTGAGAACTGCTCTTCACATTTTGCCGCCTCAGCACCGCCACCGATTGTGGTTTCGGAAATTACACACTGCACGGGTGTACCGTCGGGATATCTGAGATTTTCACTTATGAGCTTTGCGGCTGATTCAGCCATTCCCATAGTCTGATTTTCAAGGCTTTCTCTTACTCCGCCCCAACGGCCGTCAATTACGGGTCTTATGCCAATTTTAGGATATAACATATTCATTTTCTCCTTTTATGATTATTTATTAATAATTTTACAAAAACGGTTGTAAGCTTCGTCCCACTCGGGAGTGTGCTTTTCACTGTGGGTTTTCACCTTTTCATTTTCGGCAATGATTTCTCTGCCCTTTTCTATGCTCTCAATTTCTCCGAGAGCTATAAGCTGAAGGACTATATTGCCGAGTGCCGTAGCTTCAACAGGTCCTGCAACAACAGGAATACCGAGACTCTGTGATGCAAGCTCACACAAAAAGCCATCCTTGGTGCCGCCGCCCATAAGGTGAAGAA
>JAXJQQ010000155.1:0-7297 GCA_036311065.1 Acutalibacteraceae bacterium
AATAATAGTGTCACCATTGGTGTCACAAATAGACTTACAAGTGGAACAATAAAGGTCGAAAATCGCTTATTCTATGAGGTGCTTTTAGCAAAAAATAACGAGGGTAAGGAATTTACATTCCCCACCCTCAAAATGAGTTTCTATCGTTCCACTTTTGTTAAGAGCGTCGACCTATATAACCAACTCTTTAACTTTTTTCTCAATGTCCGAATAACAATCTATTGATGTATTTTCCAACGCAAGATAAGCGGATAATTCATCTGAAAACATAGAATTATCATCTATACATAGTATCTTATACATTGTGCCGCCTCCTTGCATTTGAGAATTTTATGAACTTTTTTCATTACTATTTGCACGTTGTGGTGGTAATCGTGGACGATTTGGTGGTAACTCGTGTTCGCTTTTATATGTAATTTTGTTGCTTAAATAATGATACTCACTATCGTTTATTATCCTGATAGTAACTTCGTGTGTAAACAGGCACGGAGTTTTAAAATCATTACATCTGGCATTAACTGTAAGGGTTATTGTGCCGTCATTATTATCTTGATATTTGATTACTTCCGATTCAACTCTTGGATAAGTAGTTATATTTTCACAGCAAATTTCTTGCCACGGATATATGTTTTTATCGCTGTCATATAAACAACGTTTTCTAAATTCTTGTAACGAAATATCAAAATATGATTTAATTGTGCTTTCAAACAATTTGGCAGGAATATATGAATGTATATAAGGTTCCCGTACAAATGGAAAATCATCTTCGGGAAAATACTCATTGTTCCTTAATTTATAAAATGGTTCAAGCAAATCATTAAAGCAAAGCTCTCCGTAATTTTGATAAGTCCACTCGCTTACAAACATATTATTACTTACATATCCGATAGGAAGTATGTATTTAGCATTAAGGTCATACAATTCTTTGTCCGCCTGTTCTAATCTGATTAAAGAATAGTCGTCATAATGATCGCCTGTCAAATATGTTTGATAATAAAAGTTTGTTCCATTAACCAAGTCCCAATCTATTACCTCACCCTGTTCTTCTGATGAAACAATAGGCTCATTGTTCTCATTCCATTCTACTGCAATACCGATTCTGTACCGTATATCATTGGAATATTGAAAAGAGATATAAAACAGTCCTCCCGTTGAAGAAATACTGATTATATCTTGCTCTGCTTCCTTTTGAGCTGAAACATTATTCCAAAAAGTATAAAAACTTTTTGAATTTTCAAGATAATCTGGATATTTACTGTCGCTATTTATAACGGGATAGCCCTTTGAAATCAAAAGTTTTTCAATTTCATCAATTCCGGTTTGTGATAATTCGGCTTCGTACGGAAAATACTCGGATTTTGTTTTTTCTGATTGTAAATATAAATCTTTATATAAAGCAGCAACTTCAACACTTTTCTGTTTTACTTTTTCTATATCAAACTCTATCTCTTTTTTAGTTTCACTGTTTGCTAACTCCGTTGTCTGTGGTTTATTACATGATGACAACATTAAACACACCGAAAGAATAACAAGAATATATTTGATAACACCATATATTTTTTTAATTTTCAGAGATTTCATATACTTCAACGCCTTTCCTTTTAAATTCATTTATTGTCTGTTCTGTAACGGGGATAACACATAACCGCACGCTTTGACCAATCGCAAAATAAGGATAAAGACCTATACCGTCTTTGTAGTACAAGGCACAAGGTGTAGGGTTATTTGCATAGCCTTTTTCATTTGGAAACACATTATCATAAGCTAATTTATTAAGAGTTTTGTATAATTCAATAATTTTTTCGTCTGACAAGTCATTAAAAAATACCTTAATTGTATAAAAACACATTTCTTCGTACAACTCATACATTTCTTCTCTGTAACTATGGTAGTCGTCAAAATCAACGGTAATTTCTTGCACATAATCAGCATTTTCGGGAACATAAACCGAAATGCTTGGCAACACCCAATTATTATAATTTCCTTTGAAATAATAATAAAGCGTTCTATGATTAGAATGTATTGCTGCGTCATATTCGCACACTTGCCATTTATCAGCCGGAGTCAAATATATACTTTTTTTATCTTCCCAATAATAACCGTTATAGCTATCTATAAAATCATTTATCGAAAACGAAAATACCAATTCATTTTCCCTGTTAATTAAAGTTTCAATACTTAATTCTTTTATTTCGACTTTTGTAGGTTGTATATTCTGCTCATATACAGACTCAGTATTATCTGGGGTAGTATCATCAGTTATATAAAGTCCAACTACCAGCAGCATAAAAATAACCATAAAAAACAATAAAAAAGATGCTGCCAATATTAAAAGTATTGTTATTGCTTTCTTCATTAAATCACCACGCTTAAATCTTACAAATGTAATAGTTCGTTGTGTGAAAATGAGCTGTCAGAAAGTAAGCACAATCTAACAGCTCACTTAAATTATACCTTAATTTCAATACCCATTGTTGTAAATATAGATTGCGTGATTTGTGCGGCTATACCACCTGTCGCATTCGTATTATTTTGAATGTTAACCGCAAAGAAATAAACATTATCAGCAGTTTCCACGAAACCCACAAACCAACCGTTTACATCATTTCCGCTTATTCTTCCTGTTCCTGTTTTTCCGTAAAGTTTATTGCCGTTGTTTTCAGAAATAGCCATTGCATTTTTCACTGCATTTATGTTATCCTCATTAAAATCAAATTCGTTGTTATATAGTTTTATCAATAATTCAACTTGCTCTAATGCCGATATTTTCAAACCGCTTCCATTCCAATAATATTGAGTATCATTACCAACAACACCATTTCCGTAACCAATGCTTTTATAAAAATCATTTAATTGCTCTGGCCCTGCAATATTATCTAAAAATTGAAAGTACCAATTAACTGAATTTCTCATAGCAGAATTTAATGTTTGGTCGCTATTCCACGCAGGAAAGGCCCGGGACAAATAATCCCATTTAATAGCATTGTTTTCCGGTGTTATATATCCTTGCTCCAATGCGTTGATAGCGCTATATATTTTAAAAGTTGAGCAAGGAGCTATTCTTTTCGTTATATCAGATTTGTTATACACATTATATACATCAGCATGTAAATCATAAATAACAGCGCAACCGGAATTATCATTAAATAAGCTGCCATAATCTTGCTCTGTCATTTTCATTGATTGGCTTGGAGAATATAACAATCCAAAATCATAACCAAAAGCAGCAAAAACAGGAGCTTGCAACATTACCGCTAAAGCTAAAACAAATGTGAGAAGATTTCCAATTATTTTAGATAATTTCGTTTCTTTCTTATAGTTAGCAATTTTTGTAATACGGTATTTTAGTTGTGCTTTATTTTCAAATAAACCATTTGCTGTATTGGCTAATACTGTCCGTTTTGCAGTTGCAAACTGTAAAAGAGTCTCGCCGTAGCAAAGCCGTTCTTCATTTGATTTATAACCATTTAGGACAATCCAATCACAATATGCTTCGCGATCACGCTTCATTTTTGAAAAAGCCCACCAAATGACAGGGTTAAACCAATAAATAAGTTGCTCAATGCACGATATAAAGTTAACCCAAATATCTTTATTTTTAATGTGCGTCAACTCGTGTAATATAATATGTTCGATTTCTTTGTCCGAAAGTCCTTTGATTATATTACTGGGTAAAACAACATACGGTGTTTTGTAACCAAAAGTTATAGGTGATGTTATCATATCAGATTGTAATAAATCTATTTTTCTTTTTATAGAAGCATTTTGACAGCAATATTCAAATATATCAATAATGCGTTCTGATGATGCTTCCGAACACCGCCTTATCATTCGGAGTTTTCTGTTTCCACAATAGTAATATCCAAAGATAAATAACATACCTATTATCCAAAAAAATAACAAAATTGTATTAACCTCAATTTCGTTGACAATCTCTGTCATTTCAGTAAAATCATATAACCAATCATCAGATACCATATCGGGTGCAGTAACAGGAATTTCACTTGTAGCGTTGTGTGTTATAGGTGCATTTTGCCTTGTTGTATCTAATTCAAAGGATTGAAATATGGACGGAGGTAAAAACACAATGGCAAGTGAAAACAACAGCACAAACCAAATATGATATTGGAATTTTAATGAAACTTTATCTTGCAATGCTTTTTTTAGTAAAAGTATAATCCCGACAAGGATAGCACTAAATATGTTGCTTATAATAAACCTCGTAACAAACATTTTTTCGCCTCTTTACTCTTTGCGTTTATTGTCTAAAATCGTTTGTAAATTATCTATATCTTTGTCTGTTAGTTCGGATTGATGAAGATAGTTTACAACTAATTGACTTAATGCTCCGTCAAAAAAACGATTGACAAAATTCTTACTTTCAACTTTCAAATATTCTTCTTTGGGAATAAGCGGAGAGTACACAAAAACTCTACTTTCCTTTTCGTGCGTGATAACACCTTTTTTTTCAAGTCTAAAAATCATTGTTTGAATTGTTTTAGGGTTCCATTCTTTTTCTTTTGAAAGTTTTTCAATAATATCATTTGTGTTTATGGGTGCATATTTCCAAATAATATTCATCACTTCAATTTCTGCGTCTGAAATTTGTGGTAAGGTATTCATAGATAACTCCTTTAATTTTGATATTCCGATATTATAGTGTTCCAAATATCCATATATTGCTCTGAATTTCCGTTTGCCACTGTACCAATACGCCATATTGATACAGATTTTATACCAAACATTTTTGCAAGGTTAATTTTGTCTTTTACGCTTCTGCTATCTTCATACCAAAGCAAAATTTGTTGGTTACTTTCAGTATTGTAAAATGCGTATGGGTTTTTATATGCTTGTGAATATGTAATCTCTGTATCATTCTGTGCCAAGCGTTTTTGAACAGTATCTATTGACGGGTGAATAGCTGTATTATCTGTTATTCTTTTATCTGTCGTATTCCAAGCTGTTGTACTTGCTGTACTTATTGCAAGTTGAATTTTACTTTTATCCGAAACACCTATTATTGGATTTGTTATAGCTTTTAAGGCTGTAAACACTTCATCAAAAGGAGTTACAGGTGTCGCAATAAAATTTGTATTTATCAAATTATCCGGCAAAGTGTATGCAGCGTAATCGTGAGCCATTAAGATTATACGGTCTGCATAATCGCCCAATGTCTTATAATCATAAGCGTCAAAATATTCGTTGCTATGCTTTAACACAGGGTGTACTGCTATATACAACTTTTTATTGCCAAGCATTGTTTTAAGCTCTTTGACAAATTCATTTAAGCCCTCTTTAAGTTCGGTTCCTTTCATACCCTCAAAATCTATTGTAATTCCGTCAAAATTATCCGAAGCTGATAATATTTGTCTTATTGCTTCGCTTCTGTTTTCCGAATTTAGCAATATAACATTACAATCTTCCGTATCTGTCATAGTTACAGCAAGATTTATTGATACGCCGTTTTCTCTCATATAGTCTATTGCATTTTGTGAACCGTCAGGTACACACCAATCATTTCCGCCGTCAGAAGTTTGATTTAACAAAACGACATTATCATCCGTATATTGAAGTCTGCTCCAGCCAAAAGAAACAGAATCCATTTGTGCCGCCATTTCTTTCTGTCCCCAAGAGGATATTGCATAAAATCCGTGTATTTCATTTAATGATGAATAGTATTTGTTATACATTCTCATCATCATAGCTGCACCTTCTTCACGGAGTGCCGGGCCTTCGGGGTCAAACATAGTATCTGATTTACCGTTTATTATACCGAGAGTATACGCCACAGAAATATAACCCTCGTCAGTAGAAACATCATTAAATATGCTACTTATTTCAGATTGCGCGAGTTCAGAATAACCTAATGCTTTAACAAGCATAACAGCCATTTCTCGCCTTGTAATATTGTCATTTGGTCTAAACTCTTTTTCATTAAAAACATTGTGGTCAGCCAATGTGTTTATATCTGCGAAATACCACTTGTCGGATTGAACATCAGAAAAAAGTGATATAGCGGAAACACTTTTATCCCATTTCATAAGTCTTACGAGCATTGCAGCAAATTCACTCCGCTTCACAGTATCGCCAAGCCCAAAAGTTCCGTCGTCTCTGCCATACATAATTCCCGCTTCAGCGGCTTCATTGATGACTGCCGTTGCCCAATGTTCATCAGGAACATCTGCATAGCCTGCCGCACTTACAACCGTACTTACAGTTAATACACCTGCAACTATTATAGTATTTATTAAAGTCTTAAGTTTCATAGTTCACCTCTAAATCTTACATTTGTAATATTTATTATACTACGATTATATAAAAAAGTCAATCTATATTCAAAAAAAGTTAAATTCTATTATAACATTTTAGCAAAAGACACAAGAAAATAGTAGTAGTTATAGAGGGATAAAAGTAACTCTATGGGGTAATAGCAAGCATAGCCAATGAGTACCCATTGACTAATTTTAAGGCTTTCCGCAAGGCTCCAAGTCTTAAAATATTTTTGGGATATTCCCAAACCCTTATTAATGAAAAAGCGAGGTGATTTAATGGCGAACAGGCAGAGGAACATTCAACTGAAAATATGGGTAAACGAAGAAGAAAGAAAATTGATTGAGCAGAAAATGGCACAGCTCCCTACATCACAGCTCGGAGCATATATGCGAAAAATGGCTATTGACGGATATATCATTTATACGGACATAAAAAATATAAAGCAATATATCAGGGAACTCCAGACTATCGGTAAAAACATAAACCAAATCGCAAAGCGTGTCAATTCTACAACAAACATCTACAAGGAAGATATTGAGGAAATCAAAGCGAGGCTTAATGAAATATGGCAATTACAAAGATACATCCTATCAAATCTACGCTAAAGCTCGCTCTTGAATATATCCTAAACCCGGAAAAGACAGAAGAAAAATTACTTGCGTCCTCGTTCGGCTGTGGTTACGAAACTGCAGATATGGAATTTAAGTTTACAAGAGATATGGCAAAGCGAAAATCTCCCAATCTCGCACATCACTTAATACAGGCATTTGAGCCCGGAGAAACCACGCCGGAGGAAGCTCACGAAATCGGTATGAGGCTTGCAGAAGAAGTTTTAGGCGGCAAGTATGAATTTGTTTTAACAACTCACATTGACAAAGGACACATACCGAACTTACACTTTTAGCTGCAAGTTCTTTAGATAAGTCATCAATAAAGTTTTGTATATGCTCATCTGTAAGCATTTTCAATTTAATTTTGCCAAGCTTTTTCTTGATATGTTTGTTGATATTCGAGGAATAGGTGG
>JAXJQQ010000156.1:0-37689 GCA_036311065.1 Acutalibacteraceae bacterium
ACCTCCACCTTGGCAAGGTGGCGCTCTACCAGATGAGCTACGTCCGCATATTGGTGCCTCCGATCGGAATCGAACCAATGACACGGGGATTTTCAGTCCCCTGCTCTACCAACTGAGCTACAGAGGCAAAATGTGGCGACCCGGAACGGGCTCGAACCGTCGACCTCCAGCGTGACAGGCTGGCGTTCTAACCAACTGAACTACCGGGCCAAATGGTGGGAACAACAGGGCTCGAACCTGTGACCCTCTGCTTGTAAGGCAGATGCTCTCCCAGCTGAGCTATGCTCCCACGTTTGCCACCACTCTCGCAGCGACTCGTATACTATACATCAAAAAATAATATTTGTCAACACCTTTTTTGAAGTTTTTTCAAGTTTTTTTATTTTTTTGTAGCTCTTTTTATAAGCTGCTTAATATCATCGGGTGTAAAAACATATTTTGTGTCACAGAACTGACAGTTAACCTCAGTTTTTTCGTCCTGCATCATATCTGTAAGCTCTTCAACTCCTGTGCTGATAAGAGCACCCTCAACCCTTTGCCTTGAGCAGTAACATTTGTATTCGGGATCGCTGCCGTCAAGAACCTCAAGGTCAAAAAGCTTAAGTGCGTGGCGGCAGATTTCCTCGGGGGACATACCTGAGTCTATAAGAGTTGAAATAGGCTCAAGACCTTCAATTGATTTTTCAACCTTGTCAATTGTGTCGTCCATTGCTGTGGGCAGAAGCTGAATAATAAGACCGCCTGCAGCCTTGATTGAAAGGTCGGGATTTACAAGCACGCCCAGTGCACATACTGTGGGTGTCTGTTCGCTTGTTGAATAGTAAGCTGTGATATCCTCGGCAATTTCACCTGAGATGATGGGGGACTGGCCAACATAGGGCTCCTTCATACCAAGGTCCTTTATAACTGTAAGAAAGCCGTTTGTGCCAACTGCACCTGCAACGTCAAGCTTACCTTTTTTGTTAAGGGGAATTTCAACAACACTCTGCTGTACATAGCCTCTTACATTGCCCTCACTGTCTGAAACAGCCATAACAGTGCCTGCAGGGCCGTCACCCTTAAGGCGGAGAGTCACGGAATCATCCTTACCCTTGAGTACGGCACCCATAAGGGAAGCACCTGTCAGAAGTCTGCCTAAAGCGGCTGAGCATACGGCAGAGGTCTTGTGAATCTGCTGTGCCTTTTCAACTATATCAGTGGAATTCACCGCCATAACGGTCAGTGTTCCGTCTGTAGAAATACATCTTACTAATTTTCCCATAATATAAAACTCCTTACTGAGTACCTTTTTTTCTTAAAACAAACACAGCTCTCTGTGTATCTTCTTTAACGGGCTTCTTTGTCATTTCCTCATAAATACCGATTACATCAAATTTATATTCTTTTACCCAATTTTCAATATCGGAAAGGCTGTAGCCCTTTTCGCAGAACTGCTCACTGTACTTATAGTATACGTCATCTTCCTCGTCTTTTTCAAAAATATCAAGGCTGATGCCTGTCAAAAGCTCACTGTCAGTGCTGTTTTGCCATACGCAGTAAACCTCGTCCATATCGTAAACAAAGGTGTTGTTGCCCAGAATCTCACGGTGCTTGAAGGGGGTGTTTACATCAAAAATGAAAATACCCTTATCCTCCATAAAAAGGGAAACACGGCGGAAAATTTCCTTTACCGTAGCTTCATTTGTAACGTGATTTATACTGTCAAGGGTGCACACAGCACCGTTGATTGTACCGAAAAGGTCCAATTCCTCCATTTTCTGGCAGAGGAAAATGATATCTTCTCCGCTTTCTGCCTTTTTCTCCTGAGCAACGGACAGCATTTCCTCCGAGGCGTCAACGCCTATCATATCATAGCCTTTTTGTGAAAGAAGGAATGAAGCCGTTCCTGTTCCGCAGGCTAAGTCAAGCAAAATCCCCTTGCCGATACCGTTTTCAGCAAGGAGACTGTGTATGTAATTACATCTGCTTTCATAGTCAACGTTTTCGGTCAATAAGTCATAATAATATGCAAAATCGCCGTAACCTGCCATAGCTTATTCCTCTTTGCCGAAGATTTTGTCGTAACCGCCCTTGCCGAAGGCAAGTGAACGGTTGACACGGCTTATTGTAGCTGTTGAAGCTCCTGTTTCTGCCACAATGTCGCTGTATACCTTTTTTTCGCTGAGCATTTTTGCCACAACAAGGCGTTGTGAAATTGATGCAAGCTCAGTTTTTGTGCAAAGGTCATCGAAAAGTGCTTCGCATTCTTCTAAGGTCTCAATTTTGAGAATGGTTTCAAAGAGATAAGCAATATTTTTGTTAACTCTGTCGTTATTTCTGTCTGCCATTACATAAATCCTTTCAAATATATAATGTTTTCTCCGTAATTCAGTATTTTAACACATTAAACTTGAAAAGTAAAGGGTATTTAAAAAAATCTCTGTCAAATGCTTTGATATATTGCAATTTTTACCTTTTAAGTGTATAATCAAAATGGAAGTTTATGTATAAAAGAAAGGAAGATAAAAATGAGTTATCAGCTTCAGGTGGCATTGACGGTGTTTATTGTTCTTGCAGTTCTTTTTCTTATATTGTATGTAGGTCTCGGCTTTGTATTTTTCTTTATAGCCCTCGGCAACAAGAAAAGGCCTGACCCTAAGGTGCCCTGTAAGGACAGCCTTTTTGAAAGAAATGCCGATAACCCCAACCTTATTGCAGGCTATAAGTGGTATGACAACACATATCATCAGGAGGTTATCATCAAAAACAGAAAAGGTGAAAATCTCCACGGTGTTGAATTCCGTAACCCTTCAAACAGTAATGTGTGGGCAGTCTGTCTTCACGGTTGGACCAATGTTAACCGTGAGATGTCCTCTTACGCTATGGAATTTTATAAAAGGGGCTTCAATGTTCTTCTTCCCGACCTTCGCGGACACAACAACAGTGAGCATAAGTTTGTAACAATGGGCTGGCTTGACAGACTTGATGTTGTGGACTGGATTAATAATATTGTTGAAGAAAATCCCAAGGCAAGAATTATTATTCACGGCGTTTCAATGGGCGGTGCAACAACTATGATGACCACGGGTGAGGAATTACCCGAAAATGTTGTTGTTGCAATTGAAGACTGCGGATTTACCTCAGTCAAGGATATTTTTGTTGACCAGTGCATAAGAAAATATCATCTTCCGCCTAAAATCGTTATCCCTCAGGCAACAATGGTGAACAAGCTTATGAACGGCTTTTTCTTCGGTGAAGCATCTGCAGTTGAGCAGGTTAAAAAATCAAAAACCCCCACACTTTTTATGCATGGCGACAAGGACAGCTTTGTTCTTCCCGGTAATCTTGACCCTGTGTATGAAGCTTGTGCCGCACCTAAGGAGAAGTATATAATCAAGGGTGCTGAGCATGCAGTTTCATCACATTGGTGCCACGAGGAATACTGGGAGGTTGTTGACGCTTTCCTTGAAAAGTACTTTTATACTTCAAAATAAATCAAAAAACGGGAGGTTTACGGCTATGAAAAGAATAATCGGAAAAACGGCTTTGTTTTTAAGCCTTATTATGCTTTTTTGTCTGAGTGTAGCATTTTCCGGTTTTGCTGCCGATGAATGGACCTATGCAAACCGTCTGCCTTCCGGTGTTACGGAGCAGAAGTATACGATACAGTATAAAAATATATACAGAACTGTTGCTGCCGCTTCTCCCGGTGAGGGCTGGGCAAAAAAAGGCCTTTACGAAAGCCGTTATGAAAACAGCGGCGGAACATATGAATCGGATTTTGAGCTTGCCGTTTCACCCACAAGGGAGCTTGCAGGCTATTATTACTACCATTTCTGTTCTGCAGGCACGGGCAACAGAGTTAACTTTGCTTATACGGATACATACCATCACTATGACTCCATACGTCCCGGCAATTTTTATGAATCAGGCTCGTGGCCTGATGACGATGACCAGAGATACATCGCTTATGCCTTGACATACAATAACGGAACATCCGTGGGCTGTTCATCGGGTGTCACCTGTGACGGGGCTTACGGCTCTCACGGGGCAAGGTCAAATATATGGTATAAAAAGTATGTCTATCAGGATAAGGTAAAGGTAGATTACTATAATTTTGAAAAGCAATCGGGCTGGGTGACTAAAAAGGACTCCTCTGCCGCAGATTATACTGTAAGATACAAGCTCAATCACGTTCATTCCTACGGTGATTGGAAGGTGACGAAAAAAGCAACCTTCACCGCTGACGGAAGCGAGGAGAGAATCTGTAAAACCTGCAAGGCGAAGCAGACATCCAAAATATACAAGGTATCATCAGTAAAGCTTTCAGCAACAAGCTACAGCTATAACGGAAAAAGCCATAAGCCCGAGGTAACCGTAAAAAACAGTAAGGGCAGTAAGCTTTCTGCTAAAAAGTACAGTGTTTCTTATTCCAAGGGCAGAACGAATATCGGCACTTATAAGGTTACGGTTAAGTTTAAAAGCAAATATTTCAGCGGAACAAAAACTCTCAGCTTTAAAATAGTTCCTTCTCAGGTAAAAAACCTTAAAGCAAAGCCTAAAAAAGATGCTGTAAGCCTCAGCTGGTCAAAGGTTTCAGGAAGTGTTAAGTATAAGGTTTATTCTTATAACCCTTCAACCAAAAAGAAGGATTATCTTTTTTCAACATCATCAAATTCCTGCACCGTTAAGAATCTCAGCAGCAGAAGCACACATTATTTTATTGTAAGGGCATATAAAAAGGTCAGCGATAAGAACTACTACGGAAAGGATTCCGCATACGTAAAATGTCAGCCCTACGGCACACCTTCAAAGGTTACAGGGGTTACCTGCAAGGCGAAAACCGCTTACTCCGTAACCTTAAGCTGGAAAAAGGCTTCAGGTAATAAGGTTAAATATTATATTTCTTCCTATAATTCCTCTTCAAAAAAATATACTACCGTGGGAAGCACTACATCAACCTCTTATGTAATAAAAAATCTCAGTGCCGATAAAAGCTATAAATACTCCGTAATAGCTTATTCTCAGGCGGGGGACGGTTATTACGGTTCAAGGTCCGACATTTATACGGTAAAAACCTATAAAAAGCTCCAGGCTCCGTTGATTGGCGGAATAACTGCTTCAACAGAAAGAAAGCTTAATAATGTTCTTATTACATGGACTCCCGATTCAACGGTAACGGGTTATCAGGTTTATAAAAGTACCACAAACAAAACCGATTCCTATAAAAAGGTTGCTACAGTAAAAAATGCAAAAACCTCATCCTGGCGTGACACGGATATCACCCCGGGTAAGACATACTATTATATGGTACGCTCTTATAAAACAAGGGGCGAGGAAAAGGTTTACAGCGGCTTTAAATATTATGCAAAGGTTTTAGCCTATGCAGGCTGGAAGGAAGACCCCCGTGTTGCGGATTTCTCTTACAGCTTCAGCAACAGCAGGTCGGGATTCGGCTATCCCGTCGGCTATGAAATACCGCTTTCTTCCTATCAGATTATTTTCGGTAAAACTGCTCTGGCAAAGGAGCTTTACGGAAAATACGGTAAATGGGGTGGAAACTGCCACGGTATGAGTGCAACCTCTGCTATGATGAATTACCGCAAATCAGATGTCACAATCGGTATGTTCAATCCCTCTGCAGGCACTGTGAACAACCTTAAGCCTGATGATGTTGGCTCATTGGGATATACTCTGAAACAGTTTATTGAGGCTATGCAGGTATCTCAGATGTCTTCGCAGATTTATTCAAAAAGGGTTTGGGATGACCCCGATTCCCTTCTTAATGAAGTGCGCCGTACGCCCTATACGGGTAAGCCGGTTATTATTGGTGTAAGAAATCAGAATCAGGGTGTATCACACGCTCTCCTTGCTTACAGAACTGTCAAGGTCAGCGATACAAGGATAAATATAGAGGTTTATGACAGCAATTATCCGGGTGAGCTGAGAAATGTTGAACTTACTGTCAATTCAAAGGGGAAGGTTACCAAATGGTATTATAAATACAGTACCCTGAAGGATACGGGCAGCGAATACCCGTCAAGCAGAATTGAATATCTTACCTATGATGTTTATTCCGCAATGTGGAAAAACAGAGGAAGCGTTAATTCGGGTATGCTGGACAGCAATGCTCTTATGGTGAATACCGACAGCTTTATAATTTACGGTGAGGACAATACTCCCGTAGCACAGATGATTGACGGTGAGCTGATAACAGACAGAGCAGATATTTATGCTGTTGAAGCAACAGATATAAGTGAGGATTCTCCTGAGCTTATTTATCTGCCCTCTGACACCACATACACTGTTGTTAACACTGATGGGGATACAGAAAGCTTTGAAGCAACAATGGTCAATGTTGACAGAAGTGCTTCAGTTACAACTGAGGGCGATACGGTAAGCTTTACCGTAAGCGATGATGACGATATCAGTGCCGTAAGTCTCAGACCTGATAGAAATGAGCAATACAGTATCGTGCTTGATTCCTCCGATTCCGTTGAAGGTGAAAGAGCAGAGCTCAGCGGAACGGGCAAGGGTGTTGCTGTTATTGCGGCTCAGACTGACGGCGAAACAAAAACACAGAACTGCAAAATAAATTAACATAAAAAACCGATGGTTATGCACTCATAATCATCGGTTTTTCTTTCTGAAGGTTGAATTTGGGTTATAAATATGCAAAAAAAGCGGATTTTTTTGCATAAAACAGTTGACATATACGCTTTTCGGTGCTAAAATATCGTCACATTAAAACAAAAAATAATTCTGGAGGAATTAAAAATGAAAAAGTTTTTAGCAATCGCTCTTGCAGCTGTTATGCTTTTTGCTCTTGCAGCTTGCGGCGGTAACAATGCAACAGAAGGTAATGCAGACGCAAAGGTAGTTAAGGTTATCGATATCAACCTTACAGAAGAAGAATACGCTTTCGGTGTAGATAAGGCTCAGCCCGAGCTTCTCGCTGACGTTAACGCTTTCATTGAAAAAATTATGAAAGACGGCACATTCGACAGCATCTGTAACAACTATTTCGGTGACGGCACACCCGTTGCAGTTGAATCAGCTCAGTACGACGAAACAAAGGATCAGCTTGTTGTTGCAACAAACGCAGCTTTCGAGCCCTTCGAATACACAGTAGGCGATAAGTACTACGGTATCGATATGGAAATCGCAGCTCTTCTTGCAAAGGAACTCGGCAAGGAGCTTGTAATCAACAATATGGACTTTGATGCTGTTTGCCTTTCAGTAGGTCAGCACAAGTGCGATATCGCAATGGCAGGCCTTACAGTTAAGGAAGACAGAAAAGAACATGTTGACTTCACTTCAACCTACTATGAAGCTTCTCAGAAGCTTATCGTTAAGGCTGACGACACAACATTTGATGCTTGTGCAGACGCAGCAGCAGTTGAAGCTATTCTCAAGGGCTATGACAACACAACAAAAATCGGTGTTCAGAACGGCACAACCGGTAACTTCTATGTTAAGGGTGACGCTGACTGGGGCTTCGACGGCTTCGGTGTTGAATGTGTTGGCTACAAGAACGGCGCTCTTGCAGTTCAGGACCTTGTAAACGGCAACATCAACTATGTAATCATCGACGCAGCTCCCGCTGTATGCATTGCAGAAGCAATCAACGAAGTTGCTTAAGTTTTAAAGTTTAATGATAATATGCAGCAATACCTCACTTAACGGTGAGGCATTGTTGTTTGTATGAAGGATAATTTATATGAATTATACAGCTTTTAATTTTCTGTCGATTTTTCATTCAATCGCAGATTTTATTGATTCCTTTCCCGTTAAGGTTGGAAGGTTTATGGAATTCTTTATAACCTACGGTGGTTATAAAGAGGTTCTTCAGGGTCTTAAAAACACAATGACAATTGCTGTACTCGGTCTTATTATCGGCATTGTTATCGGTACCTTTATTGCGGTTATAAGGGTGCTTCCCAAATATAAGACTCTTCCAAAAGTGCTCAATTCAATATGTAGCTTTTATGTAGGCCTTTTCAGAGGCACACCTATGGTTGTGCAGCTTCTTGTTTTCTATTATGTTATGCTTCCTCTTTTAGGCCTTAAGATGACATCCGTAAGCGTTGCTATCTGTGTTTTCGGCCTTAACAGCGGTGCCTACATTTCAGAAATTATGCGTGGCGGTATCCTCTCCGTTGACCCCGGTCAGATGGAAGGCGGCAGAAGCGTAGGCCTTTCCTACAGTGCCACAATGCTTAAAATTGTTATTCCTCAGGCAGTAAAGAACATTCTTCCCACAATGGGTAATGAATTTATTGCTCTGGTAAAGGAAACCTCAGTTGTATCCTTTGTCGGTGCAACTGACCTTTATGTTGCTTTCAATTACATCGGCTCAAACAGCTATGAATTTATGGTGCCTTATCTGGTAATGGCTATTATTTATATTGTTATTGTGTGCCTTATCAGCCTTGGTATCAAGATTATGGAAAGGAGGCTGCGTAAGAGTGATAGAAGTCGTTAATCTTTGTAAATCCTTTGGGGACAATAATGTTCTCAAAAACGTTTCCACCACTATTAAAAAGGGTGAAAAGGTTGTTATCATCGGTCCTTCAGGCTCAGGTAAAAGTACATTCCTGCGTTGCCTTAACTGTATGGAGGACCCCACAAGCGGTTCTGTTATTTTCGGCGGAGTTGATATTGCAAATCCTAAGGTTGATATCAACATTCACCGTCAGAAAATGGGTATGGTGTTCCAGCACTTCAATCTTTTTGCCAATAAAACGGTTATTGAAAATATTATGCTTGCTCCCGTTTATGTTGGTAAAAAAAGACTTAAAAAATACAGAAAAGAAGGCTTTCCCGACGGTGCTCCCAGAACGGTTGCCGAGGTAAAGGCTCAGGCAAGGCAGAGAGCAGAGGAGCTTCTTAAAAGAATCGGTCTTGAGGATAAAGCGGATGCTTATCCCTCGTCTCTTTCAGGCGGACAGAAGCAGAGAGTTGCAATTGTGCGCTCCCTTGCAATGGATCCCGATGTTATCCTTTTTGACGAGCCCACCTCAGCTCTTGACCCCGAAATGGTAGGCGAGGTGCTTGACCTTATGAAGGAGCTTGCGGAGCAGGGTATGACAATGGTTGTTGTTACCCACGAAATGGGTTTTGCAAGAGAGGTCGGCACAAGAATTCTGTTTATGGACGACGGACAGATTGTTGAGGAAAACACACCCCGTGAGTTCTTTGATAATCCTCAAAGTCCACGAGCAATTGAATTTCTTTCAAAGGTATTATAATAAAAATATATTTGAGCGATACAGTGCAGGAATTAAGCATCTTGCAATGTATCGCTTTTACATCGTTCAAATTATTTACAATTTATTAACAATTTCCAAACCAGTCGAAAAACATCTTCTGCGATAATGGTCCATAGTGTCGAAAACAATACACAGTGTTTGATTTTTTGCTTGATTTCCTTGACTTTACCTTATTAATTTGGTATCATATAAAACAGCGTAGAAGTATGTTGATAATATTATCAGCATATCAGAATAACCCGATTATCAAAATAATGAAAGAAGTTGAGTAATTATGAAGAAAGAACTTCCCGCAAAGCTTTACGACATTATTCCTTCTCAGGAAACAATGTATCTTATGGTAAAGTACAGCTTTTCAAAGCAGCTTACTCAGATTCCTACCTCAATAACTATTGAAGGTGATATGGATTTTGATGTGCTTACAAAGGCGCTTAATATTGAATTCGAAAGAAACGACAGTCTCCGCCTTAAGTTTATAAAGGCTGACGGTCAGCTCAAGCAGTATTTCCTTCCTTCAATGAAAATGAATAAGGTTCCTATGAAGTATTTCCGTTCTAAGGAAGAACAGAATGAATATATTTCTAAGGATGCACAGGTTCCCGTTCGTTTCCTTAAAGGCGAAAACTTCAGAATCCTTTTCTATAAAACTGCAAACGTAGGCAGCGGTATTTACTTCAATGTAAGCCATCTTAATATGGATGCTCTGGGTGCTGTTGTATTCTATCTTGACCTTCTCGGTGTTTATAAGGCACTTATTAGCGGCACTGAGCTTCCCGCACCTCTTTATTCCTATGAAGAATATATTCAGCAGGAGCTTACCAAGGTTGCCGCAAAGAAGCGTTGGGATAAGCACGAAGCATGGTATAGGGAATACTTTGCAAAGGGCGGCGAGCCCTTCTATGCAGGCGTTCACGGTCCTGAATTCCTTGAAAAGCAGAGAATCAAGAAAAAGAATCCAAATCTCCGTGTTCCTGCTGCATATAATCCCATTTACGATAAGTGCAATATGGTAACAAGACATATCGGTCCTGAGGATGCTGCAAAGATTTTTGCATTCTGCAAGGAGCACAGCATTGCTCCCGAAAGTCTGTTTATGTTCAGTCTTCGTACTCACTGCTCAGCTATCAACTACAGAACAGAAGATGTATTTATGATGGCTACCTGCTCCAAGAGAGCAACCGTTAAGGAAAAGAGAATGAGCGGCTGTCTTGTTCAGCCCGTTCAGGTGCGTACACTGCTTAAGGAAGACCAGACCTTTATGGACGGCATAAACGAATATACATCCGTAAGAACTCAGCTTTACCGCCATACTGACTATCCCTACATAACAGCAAGAGATATGTCAAGAGATATGTACAACTACAGCCTTATTCAGGGCCCCGCTTGTATGATGTTCTCATGGATTCCCGTTCCCATTGACCTTGATGAATTCGGAATCAAGTTTGATTTCCAGACCTATGATCTTGGCAGATATTTTACACCGCTTTACACAATCTGCTCACCAGATCCCACAGATAAGGGTATTAACCTTCGTTATATGTACAGAGTTAAGCTTTCCGAAAAGCACCATATTGAAGCACTTCACAAGAATTGCATGAAGGTTGTGCTCAAGGGTATTGAAAATCCCGACATCACTATCAAAGAGCTTCTTGATATGTGTAACTAATTGATATCAGAACAGAGAAGAACAAAAAAGAATCAGGAGAATCAGAATGCATATTGAATTAACTAAAAAAGAATTCAAAGAGCTTGCCAAGCTCAGAGCGAAAATCCATAACTACGGACCTGTTACTTCAATAAAGGAAATGTTCCTGAGAAGTGAAGAGTTCGGTGACAGAGTTGCCGTTGTTGAAAAAATCAAGAAGCAGGATATGGTTTACACCGTAAAAGAGTTTCACGATAAGGTAAGACAGCTCGGTACTGCTCTTTATGAGCTTGGACTTGGTGGCAAGCACATTTCAATTGTCAGTGAAAATACCTATAACTGGATTGTAACCTATTTTGCAATTGTCTGCGGCGGCGGTGTTGCAGTACCCATTGATAAGGAGCTTCCCGATAAGGATATCAGCATGCTTATTTCAAAGGGTGATGCAGAGGCAGTTTTCCACTCGAGAACCTACAAGGAAACCGCAAAGCTTCATCTTGAAAATGATGACAGATGTAAATATGCTATTAATATGACTCATAACGGCAAGGCTGACGGAGGAAAGTTCCTCACAATTGACGAGCTTTGCGAAATGGGAAAAAAGCTTCTTGAAAATGGTGACAGAAGATTTATTGACGCTGAAGTTAAGCCCGAGGATCTTGCTGCAATCGTATTCACCTCAGGCACAACAGGTACCAACAAGGGTGTTATGCTCTCTCATTATAACTTTGCTGTAAATGTTGAAGGTATTCTGGAGTTCCTCGGTCCTGAGCAGTCAACAATGTCAATACTGCCTATGAACCATGTTTATGAGCTTTCATGCAGTGTTCTTACCGCAATTTATATGAACGGTATCATTTATGTGAATGACAGCCTTAAGAATATCCTTCCTAACATTAATGATTTCAGACCTACTGCTATGGCAGTTGTACCTCTTGTTCTTGAAGGTATCTATAACGGTATCCGTGCAAAAGCAGAGGCAAGCGGTAAGCTTGATATAATGCTTAAGATGATTAAGATAAGCAACAAGCTGCTCAAGGTCGGTATTGACATCAGACCCGTTGTTTTCAAACAGATCAAAGAGAATTTCGGCGGTCAGTTCCCCACAATGAGCTGCGGCGGTGCTCCTGCAAGAGGTGACCATATCAAGTTCCTTTCCGAGCTCGGCTTCAATATTATTTCCGGCTACGGTATGACAGAATGCTCACCCACAATCACTCTTCACAAAAACGGTAAGGAGAAGCCTCTTTCAGCTGGTAAGGCGTTCCCCAAGGCTCAGTTCATAATCGCAGACCCTGACGAGGACGGCATAGGTGAAATCTGGGTTAAGGGTGACAATGTAACTAAGGGCTATTATAAGGATGAGGAAGCAACAAAGGCATCCTTCAGCGAAGACGGTTGGTTCAAGACCGGTGACTACGGCAGACTTGACGAGGACGGTGAGCTTTATATCACCGGCCGTAAAAAGTTCCTTATCATTCTTCCCAACGGTGAAAACATTTTCCCCGAAACCGTTGAAAGCAATATTATGGAGCACCTTCCCTATGCAGTTGAAACTGTTGCCTTTGAAGAAAAAATCATTGCTGCAACAGGTAAGGAAACAACTATTATGGCTGCTGCAATTTACGTAAACAGAGACTTCCTTAAGGGTATGAGCGATGAAGAAATCATTGCAAAGACCAAGGCGGATGTTGCTGACAGCAACAAGGGTCAGCCCTCTTACAGAAAGGTGCAGAGCGTTTACGTTTCATTCAACGAGTTTGAGAAGAATTCAACAAGAAAAGTTATCAGACAGAAGGTAATTGATACTTATACAAAGAAACCCGAAACGGTATAAAAGGAGGATAAAAGAATGCTTGAAACATTAAGAGAAGTAATTTGTCGTTATGCCGACCTTGACCCCAGCAAGCTTACTGAGGAAACAAATATCAGAAGTGAGCTCGGTCTTAACTCTCTTGAGCTTATCAACATTGCAAGTGCAATTGAAGATGAGTTTGATGTTGAAATTCCCGACCGTGAGGTTGGTAATATTGAAACCATCGGCGACGCAATTAAAATTATTCAGAAGTACATGGAAGACTAAAAGTCAGAAAGCATCCTGCTCACAACAGCAGGATGCTTTTTACTGAAGTTAAAGAAAAAATATAATATTTTATAAAAAGGCTTGATTTTTGATTACACTTTGTGTATAATATCAAAGCAATAAAACATATGGAGAGTTGTCCGAGCTGGTCGAAGGAGCACGATTGGAAATCGTGTAAGTCGCTAAAACGGCTTCGAGGGTTCGAATCCCTTGCTCTCCGCCATCTCGAGTGTTCATTACGGATTCAAGTAGTGAACACTCGTTTCTTTTTATGTATCGCAGAGTAGGTTATCCCACTCTGCTTTTTCTTTATGCCGTAAGATATTCGATTTCTACACCTTGCCGTATATCTGCTTTGTAGTTTTCAGACTCATCATTTGTCTCAAATTCAAGGAGTCCCACAAAGCGATAATAGATGATGAGCTTTTGAGTTTTGTTCTTGCCTGTACCCTCGGCTTCATAAACAACTATTTTGTCAATAAGCTCTTTGATTAAAGGTGCCGTAAGAGTCTGCATTTGCATAAACTTTTTTACTGCCGAAACGAAAAGGTCTTTGCCTTGTTTTTCAGTTTCGAGATTTTCAAGGCGTTCACGATATTTCTTGATTTTCTCTTTAAGCTCAAGCCTTTCTTTGCCGTATTTGTCCGATAGGTGCATAAACCAATCATCATCAATGAGACCGTTCACATTCTTTTCGTAAGCAACATCATAAAGTCTGCCGACTTCTTCATATCTTGCCATGGCACTTCTCAAGGAATTTTCCACACACTTTTTCTCGGCTATCAAATCGGCATTTGTCTTTTTGGCGAGAATATCGGCAAAGTATTCTTCGTCATATTTTAAAAGCCTTGCCAAGCGTTGCAGTTCAAGTGTAACTACCTGAAGAACGGCATCTTCTCTGACATAGTGCCTTGCATCACAGGTGCCTCGGGTATCTTTCTTGTAGTTTGAGCAACTGAAAAATTTGATATCCTTATTCCTTGGGTTTACATGGTGCCATAGCTTGTGTTTACAGTCCGAGTAGAAAAGCAAATCACAGAACATACTTTTTTCACCATTTTCGGCCTTCGGTGCTCTGCGTTTTGTTGACTTGGTAAGCTTTTGCACAAGCTCAAAGGTTTCACGATCAATAATAGGTTCGTGAACATCCTTGAATATAAGCCAATTATCTTTGGGGCTCGGTAACCTTCTTTTATCCTTGAACGACCTTGAGTATGTCTTGAAATTTATTACATCTCCACAATATTCCTGATTGCCAAGAATACGACCAACTGTTGACGGTAACCATTTACAAGGGTCAGGTGAAGTTTTCTTGCCACCTCTGCCCACACCTCTCGCCACCCAATAAGCAGTAGGTATCATAATCTTTTCCTCTTGTAATATTCTGGCTATTGTTTCGTTGCCTTTTCCTTCAAGTGCCATTTGAAAAATTCGCCTGACAACCTCTGCTGCCTCCGGCTCAATTATCCACTCCTTTTTATTGGCGGGATTTTTGATATAGCCGTAAACGGGCCTTGACAAAGGTTCACCTGCATTGCCTCTCAAACGGTAAGAGCTTCGCACCTTGCGGCTGATATCTTTAGCATAAAGCTCATTCATAACATTTCTTATGGGAGCAAATTCATCATCACCTTCAGCGCTGTCAATACAATCGTTAACGGCAATAAAACGAATATTTTTCTCGGGGAAATAGGTATCGGTATAGTAACCAACCTCAAGATAATTTCTTCCGAATCGGGACATATCCTTAACAATAATTGTTGATATATATCCCATTTCAATATCTTCAATCATCCTTTGAAAATCAGGTCGGTTAAAATTTGTACCGGTATATCCGTCATCGGCATAAATTTTAGTGTTGAAAAAACCTTTTTCTTTTGCGTATTTTTGCAACAGTTTCTTTTGATTTGCAATACTGTTGCTTTCGCCCTCCTTACCGTCATCACGGGAAAGACGACAATAAAGAGCTGTTATCCCATCGGGATTTGTTTTAATATCAGACTGCATTAGTCCTCCTTTCCGGCAGTCGAACACACATAATTCGTGTCAAGTATATCGGTATCGGTGTTTTCTGTCAAACATACAAAATCACTTGTGATTGTTTTAGCAAATCTCTCTTTCAAGGTTGGCTCGGTATCTTTAATTTTAATAGGAGCAAATCGTGATTCAACGATATATTTAACTCCGTTGATTACATATTCCTCAGGCTCCATTGGTACAACTTCAAGTTTCATTCGTGTATTTTTAGCCATAACACATCACCTCGCATCCCTTTCCTTTTTACGATTAAGATATTTACAATAATAGTCAAGTGCCTTTGCTATAAAATCCTCTTTATCTTTGGTAGTAGATAAGCCGGCAAAATACCTGTCATATTTTTCAACCTGAATCTTAATAACCTCTTTCTGATTGGACTTTGGCTTTCTCATAATACCGAAAATCTCATCCATTGTAAGCAATTTAGCCTGAGATAAATTTTTCATCTGTTTTGCTTGTGAAAGAGATGGTGTACACTCCTCGCTTTCAATGGTTTCAAGCAAATCTCTTTGCTCTTTCTCTGTAAGATATGAAAGTTCTACGGCAGGGGTAAGAGCAATTTTTTCCTCATCAACCATTTGTAGCAGCTCCGGTATAAGCTCATTGAGGCGTATATATCTTCGTATCTGCTCACGGCTGTCGGTGCTTTCATTGGCAAGCTGCTGAATTGATTTCTCTCCCTCGGACTTGTACTCAACCTGGGTACAAGTTAAATCCTCATCCAAATCCGTTCGGTGGCCCTGCCTTTTCATTGCATCAAGCTTCAGCTTGTAGGCAACGGCTTTTTCCGAAGGAAGAATATGTTCACGGTTGCAAAGATTGGAATCAACCATAGCTATCAAAGCTTCATCATCGGATATACTGTAAATTATTACGGGGATTTCGCTATAATTAAGTTCATTGAGAATTTGTAATCTCCTGTTACCGCTTATTACCTCATAGACTGTTTTGTAGTCATCGGGCACCTCTCTGATTACAATAGGGCTGAACAAGCCAAACTCTTTTATGCTCTCGCGAAGCCTTTGCATCTCTGCATCTTCTTTCACTATAAAGGGTGAGTTTGCCATAGGTCTTATGACGTGTGGCATTTTTCTTGTCATGGTCATTGTGTTTTCAAATTTTTTCTTCATTAAATCATCCTTTCATTTTTAATTATCGTTTTTTACGCTCCAGTTGACCTTATCTTTATAAAACCTCTTTCTGTTACAATAGAACACAAAATCCATAATAAACTCTGTATCATAGAGAAGTTTTACTGCCCTTTCAAGAGCCGGACCGAATGACGCTCTCTCAAGGTCAAAGTAGCTTTTGAAGCTATACAAGGCAATACCCGTTTTTCTCACAAGAATAAATAGCTCTTGGTAAAGCTCGGGCGGCGCAACCAAAATCTCATAGCCTTTAATAAGGTTTCTCCAAAAGGCTTCTTGGGTTAGTTTTTCTCTTTTGCAGCAATCAAGCACTTTTTCATAATCTTCCTCTGTTAATCTTACAGATATTCTGTTGTTCCTTTTCCGCATTCAATCTCTCCATTTCTTTTAAAATTTCCTTTTGCACCCCGAGAGCCACCTCGGTTGCTTCATTCACCGACTCCACAAGCAAAGGAACATCAAAGCTTACGTTATGCCAAAGTTTATCTGCCACAGTTCTTGCTTTTTCAGAAGCCACTTTCAAACGGGAAATATAACCTTCAAAATCAATTTCGGGCGTAGGTGTCATTTCGACTTCTCGCAATCTCTTACGAAGATAATCGGAACGGCTGAGCTTTCTTGTTTTTGCTTTTCTGTCGAGGAATCTCAATTCCTTGTCACTAAGATAAAAATATGCAGTTTTTGTATAATTCATTTTTTCACCTCCTGTCTGTTACGGGTTTCAGGGCTGCCCCTGACAAGCGAATTTGTATGCGCAAATTCAGTGCTTGCTATGAACTGATGCCATCTTTTAACGGCTCAATTATGGTTAAAATATCAATTCATTACCTCCTTTATTGTGTTTATTCTCGGCAAGGTGATTTTTACTCCTTTCTTTTTGAATTTGACTATCCTGCCGATAAAGATAATCAGTTTATGTAGCTTAAGTGGGGCGGATCTGTGCTTCTATATATACCCGACATGAAAAGATAAAAATATTCCTTAGTAAAAAACATTTTTGCAAACACCTCCCACCATATATTCCTGACTAAAATCCGATTTTGCCGAAATATTTTTTTGAAAAATTCAAAGTTTGGAGCATTGAACAAAGGGCAGGATTATACCGATAATTTCTTTTAGCGGAAATTACTATTGACTTTTATCGCTTCAAGGCAAACAAAAAAGCACCGTCAGAATACGATAAGATACAGTTATCCCGTATATATCGTTATTCGTAACGGTGCTAAGGATGTCACGACTCAAAGCCGGCTCCAGGACTCTAAATTACAAATTTATATGTCGTATTTAATTGTCGAGTTTTATTATAGAACAAATGTTCGGTGCTGTCAATAGGTTTTTGGAAAGTTTTTGAAAAAATGTAACGCAGTAGTCATATTACGAAAATTCAGATTAGCGTTCATCATCTTATAAACGGTATAATCTCATCATTGCATTTCAAGCAGGCTTATGCGAGCTCTTTTTCGTAAGCTTCCAGAATTTCTGCACATTTATTGCTTTTAAGTTTCTGGGCGAACTTAATCAAATCAGGCAAAACATCTGCAATATCAGGAGAAGCACTGAGATATGCCTGAAGAAGATTGACAAAACCTCCGCGTATCATGATGCCCGCAGCGCTGACATTGACCGCCTTGTTAATATATGAATCAAGAGTTTCATCATGAACAACTCGTCCATCCGGAAAAGACTCGTCAAAATCCGCATAAAGTTTTTCGAACATTTCGGTACCCTCAAATGCTTTTAACTCCTCATCCAACAAAGGTGCTTGAACATCGTCAATTTCAATTGGAGCATTAAAGAATCCGTCGTTTTCGAGATCAAAAATCTCATCCGATAAAATATGCTTTTCCTGTATGCAAGCTTTGGCTGCATCGCAATCAGCAGAAGAAGCAAGTTTCGGAAAAGCAAGCACACTCGATGCTGCAAGTACTTTACGAGTCATATAAGTAATCGGATGAATATCACCGCGCGGTCTGTCGTATCGCAAAGTTTTATTATCGGCCTTGGTAGCAAGATATTTTACATTAGCAGATATAAGTTTTTTATCAACACAGGGTGTACAAACAAAATCAATTTCCGCAGCATGGCTTCTCTTTATAGTAACTTTGGGCTCTACCTGTACAACCTTTCCCATTGCTCCGGTAGTTGCCATAGAACTCATAGCTTCGTAATCGTTTCCGATAATGACGCAATCATTCTCATTAACGGGAAAACGACAAAGATATTTATATTTCTTGCTTCCTAAATCAACAGTTATCTGTTTTGCCGACCCTGCTTTTGATGAAAGCGCAAAAAGCATTGTTTCTGCATCTTTCATTGACGGATTTTTTGTTGAATAGTTGTCTGCCATTTGGTAATCTCTCCTTTTAATTTTAAAATGTTTATTTTAATGCTTCTTCCATGGTTTGAGTATAACAAAAACGAATCATAAATACAAGTGTTATTTACGGCTGGATGTTAGTTATTTCTCTTTTTTGGCATATGAGTACAAAAAAACGGACTTTGCATTTCGTCCGACGTATAACTTTGGTTTTCATATTGCTTAACATCCATTAAAATGGTATAATAACATCATATTTAGAGAGTTGAATAAAGCTCTCGGAAAGATTCTTATGTTAACAAAAATAATATTAAAAAAGGGAAGAGGTTTTATTTATGAATTTCGAATTTTTGCGGAATATCAAAGGTATGAATAAACTTTATAAGCATTGCAAAAACGCTGAAGATCTGGCACTTTCTAAACCTGAGTACAGTATGATTGCATCTCGTAAAAGCGGTGAGGCGTTGGCGAGATTTATTTATCTGACCGTTTATAAAGATGCGGCAGAACATCTTTCTTTTGCAGAACTTTTAGCTGATTACAAAGTGAAAAGGTATATTGATAACCATGATGTGTTGGACGCCTTTCACAATATTAGAAAAAAAGGCAATATTGCAGCACATGAAAACGAGGACCCCGTAACTGAAGACGCACTTGAGCTTTTGGAAGATCTTCACTATATAGTAGGAGAGACCGCTTACAGACAGCGTCTTATCGATGATTATCCTGAGTTTGACTCTGATATTGACAAGAATCCCGATGCTGAGTTCATTCGGTTTGACTCTGAAGCTGTTGCTTTGAATATGGTCATAGAAGGTATTGACAGATATAAAGTGAGCAAGTTGATGGATAAATTTTCAGAATTAATGCTGCCGTTCAAATTCGGTCACAGTGATATCGATCTTACCGAGTGTGTTGAATTAAAAAACAAAGCCGTTCTGAGCAGCACCATACCACAAATTCAATCATACTTTGGTTATCTGGCTTTGGAAGCACTTAAACGCCAATTCGAGGAAAAAGACGGTGAGGATGATAGCGAAATAAGATACGAAGCAACTATCACTCTTTATGGCGAACAGGAGAAAACTACATCTGATCTGGTTGAATTTATGTATTGTCTTTTGTATGACTTGCCCGAGGCTGATGGCTTTAAAATTGAAAGTTCATATTATGGTCCGGGGTTTGCCGGTAAGGTTGATGATGAAATATTGGTTCCTTTTTATCGTACTTGTAATTTCGACAAAACCGAAGAAGGCAAAAATATCAATTACAAATGCTTCGAGTTTTTAGGAGTTTCCGGAGAAACAAGCTGTGAAAAATTCGAAAATGGTAAATGGGTTGACCTGAACGCACAAATGAACCCGGAAATCCTCGATAAAGGAGAACCAAATACTTTATGGTGGAACTGGGGTTCAGAACTCATTGTTGAGTTCGATTATGATAAGTATTCTCAAATCCGAGAAGCACTTTTGAATGCGGTAAGAAAACATCTCCCCGAAGATATGGTTGAACTCGTTGAAAAAGATAGTAAGTATGAAGACATTGCTTTGCTTATTGTGGATTGTCAATGGGGAGTTGAAAAGCTTCGCACCATTCAGAATTTTCTCGACGAAATCAATCAGATTATTGAGCCTATCAAGGATGAGTGCGAGTGCAGTGCTGAAGGCGAATGGTACCTTCCGTGTGGTGTGGATGGTGTTGCTACATGGAAATGGACCGAAGACGGCTTCAAAATAGTCGGCACAGAATTATGATGTGCTATTAAATCATTGACAAATAAAATCTTGCGGAACATTAAACATCAAGGAGGAAAACAATGAAGTTTGTACATTTATCTGATCTTCATTTAGGAAAGCGAGTTAATGAGTTTTCTATGCTCGAAGAACAGGAATACATCCTGACAAAAATTATAAATGCTATCGATGATGAAAAAGTTGATGGCGTTATTATAGCGGGTGATGTTTATGACAAATCGGTACCCTCTGCAGAAGCAGTTGAACTGTTTGACGACTTTTTGGTACGCCTTGCAAAGCGCAATCTGAAGGTGTTTATCATAAGCGGAAATCATGACAGTGCAGAGCGTATTGCTTTTGGTGGCAGACTTATGGATAAAAGTGGGATTTATCTTTCGCCTGTTTTTTCAGGCAAGGTTGAGCCTATAACCTTTAACGATGATTACGGTACTATTAATATCTATATGTTGCCCTTTGTGAAACCTTCTCATGTCCGCAGATTTTATCCCGACAATGAAATTGAGTCCTACACCGATGCGATTAAAATTGTTATTGACAATATGGATATAGATACTTCTGAACGCAATATTTTAATTACTCATCAGTTTGTAACAGGGGCTTCTCGCACTGAATCGGAAGAAACTTCTGTCGGTGGCACCGACAATGTTGATATAAGCGCTTTTGACGGCTTTGATTATGTTGCTCTTGGTCACATTCATCGCTCACAAAAATGCGTGAGCGATTATGTGCGCTATAGTGGTACTCCACTGAAATACTCATTCTCTGAAGCCAAAGACAAAAAGACGGTTACTGTTCTGAATATCAAAGAAAAGGGCGATATCGAGCTTTCATTTGTACCCCTTGTATCCAAACGGGATATGGTTGAAATCAAGGGCTCTTATGAGGAATTGACCCTTAAAGCATTTTATGAAAATACTACATACAGGGAAGACTATATGCACATCACTTTGACCGATGAAGAGGACATTCCCGAAGCTCTTACTAAACTGCGTACGATTTACAAGAACATAATGAAGCTGGATTATGATAATAAAAGAACTCGTTCAGCAAACGAAATAAAAGGTGCAACCAATATAAAAGAGAAGACCCCATTTGAGCATTTTGCCGAGTTTTATGAGGCTCAGAATGGACAGCAGTTAAGCGATGAACAGACGGCTTTTATTACAGAAATTATTGAACAGATTTGGGAGGACAGAGAATGAGACCTTTAAAACTTAAAATTTCTGCATTCGGACCCTATTCCGGTGTTACCGAATTTGATTTCAATAAGCTTGGCACAAATGGTATATATCTTATCACGGGTGATACAGGTGCCGGCAAAACAACTATTTTTGATGCCATCACCTACGCTCTTTATGGAAGTGTAAGTGGCAATACTCGTGAGGTTTCTATGCTCCGTTCAAAATACGCTGACAATGCAACTCCGACCGAGGTTGAACTCTTGTTCAGTTATCGGGATAAGGAGTACACCATAAGGCGCAACCCGGAATATGAGCGTGTTTCAAAACGTGGTGACGGCGTCACAAAGCAAATAGCTAAAGCAGAAATTATTTATCCGGACGGAAAAGTAATAACACGAATCAAGGATGTTGATAATGCAATACACGAAATTATAGGTATTGACAAAAATCAGTTCTGCCAGATTGCTATGATAGCACAGGGAGATTTCCTGAAATTATTGAATGCTCCTACAACAGAACGAATAAAAATTTTCCGTCATATTTTCAAAACAAAATTATTTTTAGATCTGCAGGAGCACTTAAAAAAAGAAGCTTCAACACTCGATAACGAATGTGATACCATAAGAAAAAGTATCACTCAATATATTGACGGTATAATCTGCGATGAAGATAATACCGATTATATTGAAGTAGAAAAGGCTAAAAAAGGCGATTTACCAACAGAGGATACAATTGCCCTTTTGGAAAAGCTTATTGCCGATGATACTGCCGCTGAAAGCAAGGTCGAAGAGCAAAAAGCAACTGTACAAAAAGACATTGATTTGGTTAAAGCCATGCTTGTGAAGGCACAGGAGGTTGAATCTGCTAAAGTTGATTTAGCTAAAAACGAAGCAGAAACGCAAGCGGAAACCGAAAGAAAAAAAGAAAAAGAAATTAAATTCAAGCAAGAAGAAGCAAAACAACCCGAAATCAAAATAATTACTGAAAACATTGCAACAATCAAAGCTCTTTTACCTGACTATGATGAACTGACATCAAAGCAGGGCGAATATAATCGAAACAAAACTTTCATTGATGTTAGTGCTGAAAAGATTTCTGAAACAGATACTGACATCAAAGCTTATGAAGATGAAATTGAAAAACTTTCCGAAGAAGTCAAAAGCTATGAAAAAACAGGCGAAGAAAAGTTAAAACTTGAAACCGAAAAAACAGCCCTCAAAGAAAAGAAAGATAAGCTTTCTAAACTCAAAGTAGACATTTCAGCTTCACAGCAGCAGGAAAAAGCCTATAACGATGCAGTTGCACTGTATCAGAAAAAGCAGACTGTTGCAGAAGAACTGAATATTGAATTCAATAAAGCAAACACTGCATATCTTGAGGCTCAGGCAGGTATTCTCGCTGATACTCTGGAAAAGGGCAAGCCCTGTCCTGTTTGTGGTTCTGTTGAGCATCCCGATATTGCTATAAAGTCTGAAACCGCACCAACTAAAGAAGAACTTGAATTATTACAGACGCAAGTTAATGAAGCTATTGAAGATGCGAACAAAGCCAGGGTAATTGCCGGAAACGAAAAAGGCGTATTGACACAGAAACAGGAATCGGTGAACGATGATATCAGAACTCTTTTGGGTGATATCACCATTTCCGATGCGGAAGCAGACATTGAGAATAAGCTTTCGGATATTGAAACTGCAATCAAAGATGTCGACAAAAAAATAAGAGATCTTCAAGGTAAATTAACTCGCAAAAAGGACATTGAAGAATTATTGCCAAAAAAGAGCGAAAAACTCAACGAACTTAAAGAAGAGGCAATTAAGATAAAAGATCAACTTAAAGAAAAAACAATCAAAAACACGGAATTGAAAAAACGCATAGCTGAACTCAAAGAAAAGCTGACATTTGAAAACAAAGTAAAGGCAGAAGCAGAAATTTCTACTCTGACTGAAAAAGCAGAACAGATAAAAAAATCTTTTGAAACAGTACAAAAAGAATTGTTTGAAAGCAATGAGAAGTTGATTGCTCTTAAATCAGCAAAAACTGAAATCGAGAAGCGAATTGATGCCGATATAGACATCGATACGGAAAAAGAAGTTGAAAGGCACGATTCTTTGTTAAGCATTCAGAGAGGCTTAGAAACAAAAGTTAAAATCATCCATAGCCGTAAGGCTGCCAATGAAAAAGCTCTTAAAAATATCAAGCAAAGATCTATTGAACTGATTGCTATAGAAAACAAATATGCCTGGGTTAAAGCTCTTTCAGTCACCGCCAATGGTGGTATTTCAGGCAAAGAAAAAATTATGCTGGAAACCTACATTCAAATGAATTATTTTGATCGTATCATCGCCCGTGCGAACACTCGTCTTATGATTATGACTGACGGACAGTATGATTTGATTCGCCGTAAGGAAGCACTCAAAAACCAAGGTCAAAGTGGTCTTGATCTGGATGTCATTGACCATTACAACGGCAGTACCCGAAGCGTTAAATCCCTTTCAGGTGGTGAATCTTTTAAAGCTTCACTGGCACTCGCATTAGGTCTTGCCGATGAAATTCAATCATCCGCAGGAGGAATCAAACTTGATACCATGTTTGTAGATGAAGGCTTTGGCTCACTTGACGGAGAGTCACTCTCACAGGCGATGAAGGCACTGACTTCCCTTGCAGACGGCAATCGTCTGGTCGGCATTATTTCTCACGTAGATGAGCTGAAACAGAAAATTGATAAACAAATCATCGTTACAAAAGACAAATCCGGTGGCAGCAAAGCGAAAATCGTTGTTTAACATATTTATTCATTGATTAAAAGGAGAATTAAAATGTGTATGACAAATGAAACAGAACAAAACAGAGAAAAAGAAACTTTTGAAGAACTCAAACGACGCTATGGAAAATATAATTTTTGGGGAAGTTTGACTGAATTAAAAGAAGAAACCAAAGATATAGATTGGGACGCAATTGTAGAATATAACGAAAGAGTAATGCCTTTCACATCGTTAGAATACTTTCTTGTGTGTTATGGCATATTAGGAATTAAAGATGATGACGCAGAAGAAAAGCTTGCCGAAGTTGTCAAAGAATTAAAAAAATTGTATCCCGAGGATAAAAAATTTCCGGGACGCTACTGGGATTTGGCGGTATCAGTTAAAGATTTGCCTGTTTCAAAGATAGATGGATGGACAAAGCAACTATATCAAAAAAGAGCATGGGATTATCTTACGGAAGTCGGTATATTTGCCAAAACAAAAACAACAAAAGAAAAGCTTGATGAAATTACAGAAAAGCTTAAGGCAAGGTATGTTGATGGACAGTTGGTAGCAACCAGCTATTCCAATGTAAAAAAACAAAACCCCGACCTGGAAGTCGGCAGTCTTTTAAATTGGGTTCAAAAGGTTTGCGGACAAAAGGTAAATGATTATTTAAAAGAACAGGGCATTATAACTGATTTAAAAAAGGAACCAAAAAAAGACAACGCACCTCAGTCCTATTATGTTCCTGAGCTTGATTTGTGCGGTGAAGAGGCTGATGACTGGGAAATCACCGAGTATGGAGCAATGAACCCCGGTGAGTTTTTTATAAAAGATTATCTGGGAAATAAGGAATCAGTAACGGTTCCTGTATCACTCAATGGTAAGGCCGTTACAGGATTAGCTAATTATTGTATGAAGGAGTGTAAGGCAAAGCACATTGAATTTCCGGGTTATTATAAAGAAATCCCCATGGATACCTGTTCGGGAAATAAAAGCATATTCTCAGTTGTGTTTGGTGATGGTGTAGAAAAAATTGGGAGCTCAGTGTTTCACAATGCAACTAATCTTCACGAGATAAAAGCTTCAGCAAGCATAAACACATGCGACAGCTCAGCCTTTTCAGATACTATATGGTATGATCATCAAGGTGCTTATGTTGTGGTAGGATCTGTTTTGACCTGTTTCAATGGCAAGGGGAAAGTCATCAATGTTCCCCACGGTGTGAAAACTGTGAACTCTTATGTGGCAAGTTATTGTAACGCAAAAAAGGTCGTTTTGCCCGATACGGTTACAACACTATGCGCTAAAGCTTTTTACGGTCACGGAAACGATAATATACAAGAGTTTATTTTCTCTGATTCCCTGGTTGATATAGGATATAAAGCGATTTGCAAAAATAAATGGACAGAATCTTTTAAGGGTGAACCTATTATTATAAACGGTCAATTGTATCTTTATGAAAATGCATCGGGTACGGTAATTATTCCTGAGGGCGTTACCAAAATTTGTGACGAAGTGTTCTGCAAAAACGATAAAATTGAAAAGGTTGTGTTCCCATCAACACTTAAAGCGATTGGATATGCTGCATTTTCAGGTTGCCATAATCTTACCGAAATTGAGTTTGCTGACGGAATTGAGCAATTGGGGTCAAGCTGTTTTTCCGGTTGTAAAAACTTAAAAACTGTTTTGTTGCCTGACTCTCTTTTGAAAATCGGAAATAGTGCTTTTTCAAGTTGTAATGAATTAACAGAAATAATTTTGGGTGCCGATATCGAAATAATCGGCGAAGAGGCATTTGAAAACTGCAAAAAACTTGCACTTGTTAAAATGAATAAAAAACTCAAAACGATAGAAAAAGAAGCATTTGAAGATTGTAGCTCGCTAAAAGAAATATTATTACCGGAAACAGTAACTGAAATCGGTAAATATGCATTTTATAGATGTCGATCACTGAAAAAAATCAATATCCCTGAAGGTGTAACTATAATTCAGGAAGGCGCATTCAAAGAGTGTTATTCTCTTTTGAACATTGAGCTTCATAATGGCATTACTGAAATTGAATACGATGCATTTAGCAGATGTGAAATGCTTGAAAGGATCAAATTGCCGGCAAAAATAGGTGCTGGTGCCTTTCGGGATTGCTATGGTATTAAGGAGATTATCTTTAATGAAAACACGGTGTTCATTAGTTCAAGTGCTTTTTCCGACTGTACCGGTTTAGCAAATATTGTTTTCCCAAAAAAACTTGAAACGATAAAAAGTTATGCTTTTTATAACTGCACTAACTTAGTCAGCATTCATCTGCCTGATACCATCAAAACAATCGAATATCGTGCCTTTGGTAACTGTTCTTCGCTTTCTGAGGTTGATATGTCCTGCACTGTTGATAATATTGATACAGATGCCTTTGAGAATACCGAATATATTAAGAAAGCCCATGGCGACTTTGTGATAGTCGATGGCGTTCTTTCTAAATATCTCGGCGAGGCAGATAAGGTAATAATCCCGGATGAAGTGACAACAATCGGAAAATCTGTTTTTGAAAAACAGAGCGACTTAAAAGAAGTTGTATTCGGCAAAAACATAAGAAAAATTTGTGAAAATGCATTTTCCGGCGCTTTTGAAATTTCAAAAATTGATTTGAGCAATACTTCTTTAGTCGAAATTGAAAAGGGAGCCTTTACGGGAACTATTTTTCAACATAATTCAATTAAAAAGCTTCTCTTGCCGGACACAATTGAGATAATAGGAAGACATGCTTTTTGCGGAATTAACATTGATAAGATAAAGCTTCCTGTCAGTGTACTAAAGGTTGAACGATCCGCATTTTATGGTGCAAAAGAATTGGTGGTTTATGACACCATAGACCCTGAGGCAGAAGAAGCTGCTTCCTGGCAATATGATGAATTTCACGGCAAAATCAACTCTTCCCTTTCAGCGGCACTATTATGTCTGGATTACTATAATTGTTTTGATAGCCAAAGAGATACAAAATGGAATGCTCATCATATTACTGTTTTGTCTTCCGAAACAGATAAAATACGCTACAGAATATTCTGTGCATCTGATGAAGGAGTTGATTACAAGGCTCTTATGTTCTCTGCTTGGGGAAAACATGCAAGCTTCAAGTTTGAAGAATATGATTCATATTTTGCAAAAATAAAAAATGCTGACACACGGGCGGAAACAGCTTTCTGTCGTCTTATGTATCCGGAAGGGCTTACTGAAGAGCATAGGAAAGTTTATGAGAGTTACTTTGAACGATGTCTTTATATCAAGCAAAGTGCAAAGCGTATTGCAGAAATTATAGCTGATAAAGATGCCGTGGACAGACTGGAGTTTCTTGATAAATACAAGACTGTTGATGCACGTAACATTGCATGGTTAAGAGAAATTTTCGAAAACAATAAATCTAAAAAATGTCTGAAATATCTTGCGAAACATCATTCAGTTTAAGGAGGGAATAGAAAATGTCACATTACTGTTTGAGCAGAATCCGAGCTTTTGCGACCGAAAGTGAATGGAAGGAAATCGTCGTCACCCTTCGTGACAAGTGCATTGAATGGTCGCCCGATACATATATATCGGATTTCAAGAGCGATTCTCAAGAAATACATTGTGAAGATGCATGGGAAGCAAGACCGTTGGAAGATGGCTATATGCTTGCTTTAAGTAAGCTATATCCTTCGGTTATCTTTCGTTATAACGCAATATACGAAGCTGACGAAGACCCGGTATTGACATGGTTTTGTAATAGTGAGGAAACTAAGAAAGAAAGTGCAGAAAAAATCAGAACGCAAGCATATAAGAACGCTGTTGAACGCTTCATCACTTCAAGCAGTGTCGCTGCAGAAGGAGTCCATCATCGCGTAGAAATAATGCCTGACGGACGAGTTGATGCCGATGGTGAAAACATATTTGGTGAATGTAATATATATTCATGGAAGAATATAAAAGCCATATCCTGCGGAAACAATCATACCGTCGGTCTTACCGAAAACGGTGATTTGATTGCTTGCGGAAGCAATGCAAATGGACAATGCAATATTTCAAATCTTCCCGAGAAAGCTGTTGCCGTTTCTTGTGGCAGATATCACACAGCAGTTCTTCTCAACTCGGGAAAGGTTTTAGTCAGGGGTAAGCTCGAGGAAGAAGCAAGCTTAAATGAAAAAGAAAAGGATCTACCACAAACATTAGATTCATCTCATTTTCCTATCATCACAGATCTTCGCCTTAATAAGTACATAGAAGGTTGGGAAGAAATGAATGAAGAAGCAGAGCATATGTCACCGGGTGATGAACTCAGCCTGAAAGAGATGAAAAAAGGCGATAAAATATTCTTCGAGGTTTTTAATGCCGACAATAAGAAAATCGGTAGGCTTTACTCCGAGAAAAGCGACAGCCTTTTAAAAATCATGAAGTCTTTAAAAGCTTCGGTGAATACGATAATACCCTTGTCGCAAAGAAATACGAGAGCAAGGTATGCCGATGTTACAATCAGACTTGATTATATATCACCCATAGAACTTCAAAGAGCCATCTCGGGAGAATCAAACAGGACCGGCACTGTTATCAGGGCTCCAATTGCCGATTGGCCAGTAGTGACAAAAATCAAGTCAATATATGATTCCGTGATAGGTGTTACTGCCGAGGGAGAAATTCTTATAGACGGCTATTGTCCTTGTACAGAAAAAGAAATTCAGAAGATTTTTGAACTTTAAGTTGTTTTAAAATCGCACTTAAGCGGTGTAACAATCAGGGCTTATAAAATTGAGAGGCTTTATAGAGATTTTATTAATAAGCATACTCTTTTTAAAGTTTTACGATTGTCTCAAAATGAAAAGAAAAATCACCTCGCCCGAGGGCGAGGTGAAGTAATTTTGATTATGTATATATCAGTTCAGCGTTTACAGCTTCCCTTGCTCGTGCTTCAATATTCATCATCCTCTGCACCCACTGCATCTGGTCTTCTGATTTCAGTTGCTCCGTAATCCCCTCAGCTTTCGCCATATCACTTACGAGCCGAGAAAAGAGTTCGTCTGCTTGTCTGTCAATTTCTGCAAGATAAGAGGTAAGCTCATTCCTTCTCCAAAGCATCGTGAAAAGTGCTTTCTTGTGATTGAGCAGGTAGCCTTTGCGCATCATACCCCACTTGCCGAGTTTTATCTTTTCTTCTTCGAGTGAGAGTGTTAGGTTGGGGATGCAATAATCGCCAACTCTACGATAACTTCCGCCGTTCTTTTCAAAATCTGATTTCATAAAAATATCCTCCTTTGATTTTAAATAATTTCATTTGTAAAGTAAAATCATGTGTATCCAACCGCCAGTAAAAATAATTTTACTGAATCCGTTATTAACACTCGTACCATTCTATAAGGGTTTTCAAGCGATTGAAGACCCTTGTTTTTTGTTCTAAAATATAGTATTTTTGCCCTCTCGCCGACGATTCGCCGACGGGAGGGTTTACCTATTTATGGGTGTTTGGCGTCAGGTGGCGGCAAGGGATAGTGCAAGTTGCCCTATTTCTCTTGGTTTGAGGTGGATAATTAAACTACAGGACAGTGTGTTTGCGGTGAAAAAGATAAAGGTGACAACTTTAAATTAGTGAGTTTTCACTTTCATCTTGATTTTTTCCCTAAATATGATATAATTGATAAATAGTAAATAAAGAAAGGCGAGATGTTATGGTATCAAAAAAATTTGATGAACTGTTTAATAAATATAGAAATGCAACCTGTATAGAAGACCGAAGAATTAAAGTGAAGCTCAAAGAGATTATCGCCTGTTTTGATGAATGTGATCCGGCGGAACAGGAATTTACTTCAGATATCATTGATAAGTTCTGTGAGATGATAGAATTGATAGAAGAACGTAATGAAGACGAACGTCAGGCAATTATCTTCAAATACGATGCACCTTGCAACACATCCGGTGGGAGCTATGAAAGCTTTGTGCCTTGCTGTAACAACCGCGAACAACAAAAGGCTTACCGTACTGCTGATGAACTCCTGACGGTATTTTACAATAGCTTTATAGAGAAAAAATCTGCCTCAACTATGAAGGATTATGTAGCCCGTGTCAGAACATTTGCTTATTCGGAACGGTACTTAGGTAAAATGCTTCAGTCGGGTGAGCTCGGAATCAGCGAAATCTATACAGATCCCGTATTGTTTACTTATGAAAATATAGAAATAATACTTGCAAGATTCAATACTAAGGACGAAAACGGTGTGTCAATCAAGCAGAAAAATAATATCCGTTCTGCGTTAAGGATGCTGAATGAGTTTAAGACCTTTAATTCCGTCAGCAAGGCAAATATAACCGGCAATGTCAAAGCAGCTAATCTGCGGAGTTCATCCCGGCCGGGCCATCTGGTAATACCTGAGGGCGTTACTGAAATCAAAGGTCTTGAATACAGCAACAGAACCGATTTACTCACAGTAACTATACCGAGCACTGTTACCAAAATCGAAGCTTATGCTTTTGCAGGATGCAGCAGATTGTTGTCCATTATCGTTTCTGAAGATAACAAACATTTTTCTAATGATGAAATGGAAAATTTGTACAACAAAGATAAAACAGTGCTGTTGCGTGTTTCTCCTTGTTGGGCAGATACCTATGTTGCTCAGAGTAGCGTTACTTGTATTGCACCGGGCGCATTAGAAGGCTGTTGTCATATACCGGAAATTATACTTCCAGACACTCTCACTGAAATCGGCGCATTTGCTTTTAAAAACTGCGAGAGCATTACAGAAATTACAATTCCGAGAAGCGTTACCAAGATCGGAAAGGATGCTTTTAAGGGTTGCAAAAAGCTGACAATCCATACACCGAAAGGAAGCTGTGCAGAGAGTTATGCAAAGCAGTGCGGAATACCGTTTGTTATTGGTTAATTTTAAAAGGAGAGAATATTATGACGTTGAAAAATAAGCTTGAATTAATTAAATCTTCGTCTGTGTTGACAGATCTTCCGTCAGGAAAAGCTAAGGATCTGGACGAATTCTGGGCAAAGGTAATTGAACCCACCCTTCCTGATGTAAATGTCGTACAGTGTTGGCACGAGGTTCTTACCGAATACATTAATAAATCTGATGCTGTCTTTTTTGTTCGTGCATTTGGTTCTTATAACTCCAAAACAAAGAACAAAGACGTTTTAAGACGCGGCTTTTACAATACAACAGACCATCATTTCAATACAGCATATTGTGATAACTTTTTAACATCATATTTTTATTCTATGGCTTTTGATGGCTATTGCCCTTCTTACGATGATTTTGAAGCGACAATGAAGAGCCGAAAATTCCCTTGCGGTTTTTTGCAAACCAAAGAAGAGAATGAATATGCTGCTTATTTTCACGGAAAAAATCCTGATATTACCAATAAGGGATACAAAATAGCACATATTTATTCTGCCGGCGAAAACTATAATGCAAAAGCACCGTATCAAACTGTAGGAGATTTTTGCAATGCTGTTTTCCCACGAGGGTTGAATACGGAGTGGAGTAAAACGAAAACGGATATTCATGGAGAATATCATTACAGATATGTCAAGATGGGACAAACAGAAGCAGACCTTGCTAAAGCATTTGCAATAGCCCATTTCATCAGAACAGTTCATCCGATTAATTATTTTTTAGTTCCCAAAAACTCTAATAAGGATAAGGCATCAGGTGTTATAAAAACCAATATTGTCTGGAATGATGCGGGTGAGATAAAGGACGAAATTGGTGAAGATGCAGATTTAATTAATTATGTTGCAGATAAGATTAAGCAGAGATTCAGTAAAATCTACGGAAAAAGCGGTAGAGATATTTACAGTGAGTTTCTTGAACTCGTTTATCCCGTTATAAATAACGGACCGATAAAGAATAAAAATATTGATGCAAAGTTTGGTATTGATGTCTGGAAAAATCACAAAAAAGAATTAAAAGCTATGGCTGATGTAAAAAAACAAAAAAATCCTAAACAGTCTAAAACAACAGTTGTTGCACCAAACAGTCAGAATAATAAACCGAAAGCTACCGGTAACTCAAGCAATAAGAGTGGCAAAAAAACTAAATCTGTGTACGAATTTGACGGTGTTGAATATGTTTCAGGACGGAAAGGGTATTCTCTGCGGCATTTACTTCTTGCAATTGTAAAAAAATACTGTCAAGATAATCCTAATACAACCTATAACGATTTACATGATAAATTCGATATAATTTTAAGTTTTGACAAGAAACCTGTAATCAGATTGCTTTCAGATTTAAGCGCGAATGAAATAAAAGATAAACGTGCTTTTATCAATGAACCGATAACCCTGATAGATGGAACAGTAATAGTAGTTAACAATCAAGCTCAGTCTGGAGATATGCCAAACATCACAACTGTTGCATCAAATCTCGGGTATACATTAACAAAAAAATAAGTATATGCTTTTGCTTCAAGCTCACCGTTTTTGCGGTGAGCTTATGTTATTTTGTAAAAAAATTGCAAAAAATTGCAAAAAAAATGAAAAAAGTGCAATTTCCCTCTTTACAAATAGGGAAATTTATGCTTTAATATTATTGTTACTTAGAATAAATTCTAAGTGATGAGGTCCCGTTATAACTTTTTTGGAGGTACAGTCATGATGCAGACAGTAAAACACAAGATTTTCGGTAGAGGAGAGGTTGTAGGCAGAGAGGTTAAAGAAAACTCAATTACAATCACAGTTAAGTTCAATAACGGTAAAGAGATGCGCTTCGCAATCCCTCAATCATTTGAAACCGGTATTTTAGAAGCTGAAGGTAGTCTGAAGGATGAGCTTGAAGCTGTAATTGCTCTCAAAAAGGAACGCACTGAAGATAGTATTAAATCTGCTGCTGTTGCCCGTGCAAATAAAGTTTCCTTGAATTCATTGGCAAAGCACAGTGCCGGATCATCGAAAAAAACAGCACCGACTGATGTGGTTGCATCCTCATACGAAGAGTATCTGATAAAAGCCGGATACAGTGTAGAAACAGACAGTGGCAATCCCAGTACAGTGTCTGCCTATGTAAAAGCAGTTGATTCTGTTCTGGAAAAGGAAGGTATCTCATGGAGTACTCTCAAAAACAACATTGACGATATCGTAAAGAAGTATGATGTGGGCGGAGAAGAAGAGGTATTCGGAAACAAGTCTAACAAAACAGTTATAAATGCTTTGAAACGCTTCAATGAGTTTGTTAATCCTTAAAATATAACTGAATATAAAAAGAAAGGAGCAATCACATGAGTCTTCATTTTTCAAAATCCAAATTCGTCTCAGCATGTACCCATTGCAACAAATATGCCTGGCTTGATTTAAATAAACCCGAAGAGAAATCTCCCGTTGATGAGTTCGCACAGTCGCTGATTGAAAGCGGTCATAAGGTAGGTGAGCTTGCGAAGGAATATTTTAATGCGGATGTCGATGTAACCTTTTTGAAACAAAGCGGCAGTCCTGATCTTGATAAAATGATATTCGAAACTAAAAAGCATCTGAAGCTCGGTACAAAAGTGATTGCAGAAGCATCATTCAACTTCGGTGGGCTGTTCTGCTCCGTTGACTTATTGGTGAATAATGGTGACGGTACATACAGTATATACGAGGTTAAAAGCTCAACTAACGAAAAACCAACCAAGAAGGATCCGATCGGCGTTAAGGATGAGCATAAGCTTGATGCAGCTTATCAGAAATATGTTCTTGAAAATTGCGGTGTTACAATTGATAAGGTTTATGTTGTACTTCTTGACAGAGATTATGTGTGCGGTAAAATGCTTGAGCTCGACAAATATTTTAAGATTTGCGATATTACCGAAGAAGCAGATGCTTTGCAGAAATATGTTGCTGATAAGATTGCGGAGCTTCATTCAGTAATTTCCGAGGTTGATGAGCCAAAAACAGAGTTCAAAAAGAATTGTAATGGCTGCAGTTACTGGAGCTATTGTAGCGAAGGTAAAAAATCTCCTTCACCATTCGATGTTTACAATCTGGATTTTAGTGAGAAGTGTAAGCTTTATAATGAGGGAGTTTCATTTTTTGATGTTCCGAAGTACGCAAAAAAAATTAAAACTGCCGCTCTTCGCCAGATTGAATATTACAACCGCCCCAATGATGCGTACATTGAAAAAGACAGAATAAAAGAGTTTCTGGATGAACTGATATATCCTGTTTATTCCCTTGATTTTGAAACTTATCAGGCGGTTATTCCGGAATTTGAGGGCATTAAAACCTATGAGCAGGTACCTTTTCAGTATTCATTGCATATTGTGGAGTCACCCGATGAAGATTTGTCCGATGTCAAGGAATGTCATTTTCTTGATCTTTCGGGAGCGGATACCCGTCGTGCAATTGCAGAGAGTCTTGTAAAAAATATTCCTTACGGTGCACAGGTAATGGCATACCATGAAAGTACAGAGAGAAAAATTGTTGCTCGCCTTGCGGCATACTGTCCTGATTTATCTGATCACCTGCTGAGCTTTACATATAAGGACCCCCTTAAGATCTTTTCCGGCGGAAGCTACTACGTAAAGGCTATGGGAAAGAAGTTTTCTCTTAAAAGTGTGGCTCCTGCTCTTTATCCCGAGGATAAGGATATGGACTATCTCAATCTTGAGGGTGATGTAAAAAACGGAACCCAAGCCATGAATGCTTATCTGAAGGCTAAGGATTTAACCGAAAAGGAAAGAGAACAGCTCAGTACAGACTTAGAAAAATACTGCGCCCTTGACACCCTTGCGGTGGTAAAAATTCTTAAGAAGCTTTATGAAGTGTCAATATAATGAAAATTCGGAGGTAGTATTATGAACTTAAACAGAAGAACGGAAAATATTCCGCAGTACATCCGTGAGCTTTTTGCCGCAACTAAGGACGGCAAGATAAAAATAACCTGCTATACTGAGATTGAGGGCCCTTATGACCGTACCTACGAAGTGGACTGGACCGTTGCGGATGCTGAGAAAGTGGTTGAAAGATATGAGGCTCTGATTGCCGCACTTTCAAAAATCGGTAAGCTGCACGATGAGCTCGAAAACGAAGACAAACGCAGGAAAGTTTTAAACCTTGAGGAGCTTTTCGTATGGGAAACCTATATCCGTCCTTTTGACACCTTTGAAGGAGACGGAGAGCTTCTGGATGATATCTATGACCGCAGAAATTGCGGTGATGAACTGACAGATGACGAACATGAGATGCTTGAACGGCATTACGAGTGGTTCAATGAGCAGAGTCTCAGAAGATTACCTTTTGAGCGCCGTTCACCGATGCATGTTGTGAACAGAGCTCAGCGTTACGAACACCTGGTGAGCTTGAATGCGCCGGAAATCGTAATCGGTAATGAAGGTCGTTGCCTTGCCGAGGAAATGGTTCTTTATTATTGCAGTAAAAAGGAAGACTGACGGTATTTATCTTATAACAGAAGGGGAAAACTATGAAAATCAATGATTTTATCGGTAAGGTTGTTATAGACGCAAAAACAGGAACAAGGTACAGGCTTACCGAAATCACTTCGCCGAGTATCTGCATCATATCTGAACATCCTGATGAAAACGGACATTCCAAAAGATATATTTATAACACCATTAACGGCAACCCTATATCAAACGGCACTCTTATTTTTGAGGATACAACTTTGACTGAATCTTTTACAGCGGTATATGATTCCTACTGCCACAGCAAAGATGCCTATTGGGAGGATTACGGTTATTGGATGAGAAAGGATTAAAAGGAGGAATTTGAAATGTACAACAGTTTAGAACGCTTTATGAATGCTCAGGAAAGAGTTTATGAGGTTGCTCTTAAGGAGCTGAAGGACGGCAAAAAAACAAGCCACTGGATGTGGTATATTTTCCCTCAGCTAAGAGGACTCGGAAAGAGTAATACTTCTTTTATTTACGGCATTATAAATATCAGCGAAGCAAAGGAGTACCTTGCACATCCAAGTCTTGGCACAAGACTTAAGGAATGCTGCGAAGCGGTGCTTGCTCATAAGGAAAAGACCGCTGAAGAGATTTTCGGTTATATAGATGATGAAAAGCTTCGCTCATGTATGACTCTTTTTGCTTATATAAGTGAAGAAGATTCTGTTTTTCATAAGGTGCTGGAGAGTTTCTTTGACTCAAACTGTGACGAAAAAACCGTAAATCTTATTTCTGCAGGCTTTCATATCGAAAACGATACCCTTATGGGATATTACGGCGAAGAGGAAAATCTGATAATACCCGAAGGAGTTACATCGATACATAAGATGGCATTTTATAAAAACAAATATTTACGCAGTGTAGTTTTTCCTGAAAGTCTTATCGGTATCGGTGAAAATGCTTTTAGCTGCTGCTATAATTTAGAAAATGTTGTCATACCTGAGAGCGTGAGCGACATCGGACCTTGTGCCTTCAGCTGTTGTGAAAGACTATCCGATGGAAACGGCTTTGAGGTTGTAAAAAGCATTCTTTATAACTGCTACAACACCGATGAAAGTGTAACGGTACCCGACGGTGTAGTGACCATAGGACAATATGCTTTTTCAGCTCGGAGGAAAACACTGAAAACAGTTGTTGTTCCTGAAGGTGTGCAAATAATCGAACCTCTTGCTTTCTGGAGGTGCGATAATTTAAAGAAAGTTACTATTCCGCGAAGCGTAGTAGGAATTGCTTTGAATGCCTTCAAAGAGTGTGACAGTGTTGAGATTCAGGCGCCTTCAGACAGCTATGCGGCCGCCTTTGCAAGAGCGAAGGGTATTAAATTGGTTGAAGAATAAAAATTATATAAAGGAGATGTTATTATGAGCTTTTACGGAAAATGGGAAACATGGAAGATAGTTTACATCCCTAAGGTGATGAACGGTGGTATACGTGGCGTTGCCCTTGTTGAAGCCGGTGACCGGGCTCATGCGATGTATGTATTTCAGCAGCAATATGCAGGGCAGTATCACACGGTCGAAAGCTGTGAAAAACTGATTAAATAATATATAATCCGTATGGCTGACGAGTAAAAGAGGTTTATATATGGATAATAATTCTGTTTTCAGAACAATTCACTTCGGTGAATTTTACAAAGCCGAAACCTATGAAAAAGAAAAAATAGAGTGGATGGTACTCAGCGAAGACGAAGAAAAGCTTTTTGTCGTATCAAAAAAAGCAATCCTTTCCCGCCGCTTTGATAAAGAGTCAAGGCGATGGAAGTACAGTGAAATCCGTCAATGGCTTAACAGTGACTTTCTGAACGAGGCTTTCAGCCATTACGAACAGCCGAGCATAATAAAAACTCACATAACTACTACACATATCACAGAGGAACCTTGTGCAGGTTATGATTGCGAAGATGTTCACACACAGGACAGAATATTTTTACTCAGCGCAGAAGAAACAGAAAAATATTTTCCAAAAGAATACAGACAGGATAAAAACGCCTGGTGGCTCAGAAACACAGAAGGAACGGGCGGCACCGGGTTTCTGGTTGGGGAAGACGGCAGCTTTTGTGGACAAGTAGATACCCAGAATGTCTGCGGAATACGCCCTGCGATGTATATCAGCCGCAACTACAA
>JAXJQQ010000157.1:0-3534 GCA_036311065.1 Acutalibacteraceae bacterium
ATCTATCCCTAATTGTACCATCATCAGGTACAGGAGGAAGAAGTACGGGATAATTCTCACCCTGCTCAAAATAGGGATTAAGTACACCATCATTAAGTAGTGCTAAAACATTACCATCCTTAAACTCAGCAGATGTCTTAGCGGTACCAAACTTTTGACCTGCAGCTTCTTCTACAGGGTTCTTATCGCTATCATAGTATGTATTAATGCAATTGAGAGTGCCACCTACGTAGTGGTTAATAATAGGACCTGCATAACCTGAAGTTCTTGCAGCAGGAGCAGTACCTACGAAGTAGCAATTTTCTAAGGTAATATTTCCTGTATTAAGGAATCCTATAAGACCGCCTGCAGTTGGTGAGGTTGTTGTTGTGTTTGCACCTATACCTGCAACAACATCACGGAGCTTTACATTTTCTCCTATACCGCCTGCAGAGCCGATGCGGATAATATTTTCCACACCGAAGAAATTATATAACTCATAAGAATAAATACCTATGGAAGGTATACCCATACCGCTTGCCATAACGGATACCTTGTGACCCTTGTAAGTACCCGTATAGCCGTGAATACCTCTTACATTGTTGATAAGCTCAGCCTCGGTAAGAAAGGTTTCCGCAATCATTTTTGCTCTGAGGGGGTCACCGGGCATAAGCACGGTTTTTGCAAAGGCTGCTCCTTCTTTAAGATTAATATGAGGTGTTGATACTGACATATATATCCTCCTTGGATTATCTGACTTAATAGCCTGTGGATTCTTCTTTTTTAACTATTTTTACAATTCTGCTTGTACCGAGCCTTGAAGCACCGAGCTTAAGCATATCCTCAGCATCGGTAAGGCTTGATATACCGCCTGCAGCTTTGATGAGAAGATGAGACTCAACATTTTCCTTGAAAAGGGCAATATCCTCCCTTGTTGCACCGCCTGTGGAAAAGCCTGTTGAGGTTTTGATATAATCAGCGCCCGACTCGGAAACAATCCTGCACATTCTTATTTTTTCTTCGTCAGTAAGAAGGCAGGTTTCTATAATAACCTTCAGAAGTCTGCCGTCACAGCTTTTTTTGATTTTTACTATTTCTTCAAGAATTTCATCATATCTTTTATCCTTGAGCATACCGATGTTGATTACCATATCAATTTCATCTGCTCCGTTTTTAACAGCATCGGAAGTCTCAAAGCATTTTACTGCCGTTGTGTTGTATCCGTTGGGAAAGCCTATAACAGTGCATATTTTAAGCTTATCGCAAACATATTCCTTGGCTTTTTTTACATAAGACGGAGGAATACACACACTTGCACAGCCGTATTTTATTCCGTCATCGCAAAGCTCTTTTATATCCTGCCATGTAGCAGTCTGATCTAAGACGGTATGGTCAACCTTTGAAAGAATATCTTTTATTTCCATTTTTAAAAATACCTCCACTTTATTTTTATACATTTACAGTTAAATATTACATTTATATAAAAGAAAAGTCAAACAAAATTATTGTAACTTCTTGAAAAAATATATCATATTTATTATTATATAATAGAGATATATGAAAAAACAAACTGAAAGGAGAAAAACTATGCAGGTTACAAGACAGACTAAAATAGCCGATATTATCCAGACCCCCGCAGGTCACGACATCATTGCAAAAGCTCTTTATTCAATGGGCCTCAGCCTTGATGTTCTTAAAAAGGGACCTCTTTCAAATCTTTCCTTAGGTCAGATTCAGAAGGTGGCAATGGGTAAAATTGATGACGGCTTTGTGGATGCCATTCTTAATATCCTCAATATTGAACAGGATGCTCCCCTTTCTGACAATGCACCTATTGAGAAAAAATGGTGGAAGGAAGCAGTTTTCTATCAGATTTATCCCCGTTCCTTCAAGGATTCAGACGGTGACGGTATAGGTGATATCAGAGGTATAATTGAAAAGCTTGATTACCTTAAGGACCTTGGTGTGGATGCAGTCTGGTGCAGTCCTATGTATGATTCACCCAATGACGACAACGGCTACGATATAAGAGATTACCGCAAAATTATGGAAGAGTTCGGCACAATGGAGGATTTTGACGAGCTTCTTTCAGAAATGCACAAGCGTGATATGAAGCTTATTATGGACCTTGTTATCAACCACAGCTCTGACGAGCACGAATGGTTCCAATCCTCACTTCATGACCCTGACTCACCTTATAAGGATTACTACATCTGGCGTGACGGCGATGAAAACACACCGCCGAATAACTGGGATTCAATTTTCAGCGGCTCTGCATGGAATTACTACCCCGAAAGAAAGCAGTGGGCACTTCATCTTTTCACCAAAAAGCAGATGGACCTTAACTGGGAAAACGAAAACCTGCGTAAGGACCTTTATGATATGATTAACTGGTGGCTTGATAAGGGTGTTGACGGCTTCCGCCTTGATGTTATCAGCTTTATTTCTAAGCAGGACGGTTTGCCTGACGGTAACGATAATATTGCTGCAATGATGGGCACCCACGGAGTTGAGCATTATTTCTACGGTCCGAGGCTTCACAAATATCTTAACGAAATGGCTGAAAACACCTTTAACAAATACGATGCCTTCACCGTTGGCGAATGTCAGGGCACGGGCATTGAAATGAGCAAGCTTATGACCGGTGACTACCGTAAGGAGCTTAATGTTGTTTTCTCCTTTGACCACGTTGAAAACCCCGGCAAAAAGCGTTTTTCAAAATATAAATATGATCTTCGTCCTATGGCGAAGGAGCTTGTTAACTGGCAGCTTAATTACGGTAACCACTGCTGGCCTACGGTCTTTTTTGAAAACCACGATACAACAAGAATGCCGTCAAAGGTATGCCCCGAAGGCTTTTACAGAAATGAGCTCAGTAAGCTGCTTGCCCTTATGCAGATGACAATGAAGGGCTGTCCCTTCATTTATCAGGGTCAGGAAATAGGTATGGTAAACGGTGAATTCAATCAGCTCGAAGACTTACGCGATGTTGAATCTCTTAACTACTATAAGGAGCTTGTTGAAAAGGGTACAAAAGAGCAGGAGGCTTATGAGGCTGTCAGAGTGGGCAGCCGAGATAACTGCCGTACTCCAATGTGCTGGGATAAAACGGAAAACGCAGGCTTCACAACGGGTAGCCCCTGGATTGAAACCATTGCAAATTACGAAAAAATCAATGTTGCCTCTCAGGAAAAGGATAAGAATTCTGTTCTCAGCTTCTACCGTAAGGTTATAAAGCTCCGCCACGACTGTCCCGAGCTTGTTTACGGTGAATTTGAGCTTGTTAAGGATAAGTGGAAGGATGTTCTTTGCTATTTCAGAAGAGGCGAAAATGCAACCTACCTTATTGAAATAAACCTTACGGATAAGGTGCAGAAGAAGGTTATGTCAACAAAGGCTTACGAGCTTGTGCTTTCCAATGTTAATAACAAAGCAAGCGATGAGCTTACACCCTTTGAGGCAAACATTTATAAATTCAAATAAGGATATAAAAAGCTACGGTGTGTCACCTTCGGGCAGAACACCGCAGCTTTTTTCTTTTTAACGGAATAAAGA
>JAXJQQ010000158.1:0-36555 GCA_036311065.1 Acutalibacteraceae bacterium
CGAGTCCTGTTTGAGGCGCCAAAAAATACAGATACTCTTTCGAGTATCTGTATTTTTTTATGTTTCACATAGAAATCAAATATGTAGCTTCATGGTTAACAGCCGCGTCGCGTGCTGTTAACTGGTTCAGAGGCTCCCGCTGCCTGCGGCAGATACAGGGAGCCTCTGAACAGCGTAGCGGTCAAAGTTTTGGTGCCGCTCCAAGGCACAACAAAACTTTGGGTACCGCAAGTCGTGGGTGTCACAGGTTTGAGATAAAAGATTTTAGATAAAAATATAGATTGACAAGTGAATAGTTATATGTTACTATATTGCAAATTTTTAAGGAGAAATCGGTATGTTTTTTATCACTATTCGACGCAGACGAAGATAGCTTGTATCTTGTATTAGGTACAGGCTTAAATTGCTATGTGCCTGATAGAGTGATAAAGAAAAGTTTACCTTTTGTATTACTGTTAATGGCATATAGCTGTTAACAGTATTTTTTATATATTTTTGGAGGTATTAAAAATGAATAATTTTAAATTTGAAACATTATTTAACGCTATTTCAGAACAAATTGACTTACCTGATGATGCAGTGATTGCGGATTTAGGATGCAAAGATGCAACCTTTCTTTTGGCTTTTCAAGAAGCCTTTCCTAACAAAATCAAGTCAGCTATAGGTGTAGATATAACTGATAAATGGTTTAAGGATGTTAAATACAAAAAGCCGATTAAGCTTAAGGTTATGAATTGCTCAAAGAAACTAAAATTTCATGATAACACTTTTGATTTTGTTTTTACAAAGGACATGTTTGAGTGTGTATCAGATAAAGATTTCTTGGTCAGTGAGATTCACAGAATTTTAAAACCGAGCGGAGTTGTGATTTGCGTAAACTGTGATTGGGACAGTGTTGCTTATAACGGTGAAAACAAGGAACTTATTTCAAAAGCAATTCATAAATACGCCGTAACAAAACAGCCTTGGATGTATGACCTTGACAGTTGGATTGGCAGAAGGATGTACGGATTCTTCAATAAATGCGAATTATTTGAAAGTTCTGTGAGTGTTCATAATGTTGTTGAAACTGAATATGTAGAAGGCTCATTTGGTTATGATTTGAGTATGGATATTGCATGGTTGTACAAAGAGAATACAGGTACGCTAAGTGAAAATGAATATGATGAGTTTATAATTAATTTGAAATCAGCACAAAAAGATGGACAATATATTTTTACAAAACCTTACTATATTTATAAAGGTGTTAAAATATAATTAGGGTTTAAAATAGGGAGATAAACACAAAAACAAAAGGCCATCTTCACTATGTACTTTTATTTTTTCTGAATTTAAATCATAAATATATTTCCTTCTTCATAGTGCACATAACAACTTAAATTTATGGCCGTAAATGGATGTAATTATATCTATAAAAATAAAATTCTTTAAATTTTTTCAACCTTATTATTGTAAGATTTTTCGGAATGTAGTACAATTCATTTATAAACTAATATCATTATGAAAGAAGTGCTAATATGGTAAAAAACTATGATGCAGTTGTTATCGGTGCAGGTAATGGCGGACTTGTGGCATCAGCCCGCCTTGCTAAAGCAGGAAAAAAGACTTTGCTTATTGAGCGCCATAATTTGCCGGGCGGTTTCGCTACAAGCTTTGTAAGAGGCAGATTTGAATTTGAAGCATCTCTTCATGAACTTTGCGGAATCGGATCCATTACGGGGAAATCACCGCTACTGAAAATTTTTCAGGAGGTTGGTGCAGCAGATAAAATTGAATGGGTTGCACTTGATGAAGCATTCAGATTGCTCACGTTGGATGAGAATGACAAGTGTGATTATTCAATGCCTTTGGGTAAAGAAGCTTTTATTGCAAAGCTTGAAGAATATGATCCGGGCTCTGCAACTGTAGTTGCAAAGATTTTTGACCTTGTTGAGAGTATTGAAAAAACCTTGGATTTTGTCAGCAACATTGAAGATTTTAAGCCTTCAATGATAAAGGAGATTTTTTCTGAACATACTGAGTTTCTTAAAGTAGCTAACTATTCTGTTGATGAAGTGTTGAAGGCCTTAGGTGCAAGCCGTAAAACAAGGGATATACTTAACGGATATTGGTGCTACCTTGGTCAGCCTACGGATGAACTTAATGTTATTCACTATTTTACAATGCTTCATTCGTATATTATTGACGGTGCTGTTATTCCTAAAGGCAGAAGTCATCAGATAAGCACTGCTTTGCTTGAGGCTTTTACTGAAAACGGCGGTGAGGCTTGGTTTAACACAGCTGTTAAGAAAATAAATGTAGAAAATGGCATAGCAACAGGCGTTATACTCGATGACGGTACGCAAATAAATGCTAAGGCGGTTATTTGCAATGCTTCACCCTATAATGCATATACAAAGCTTATTGATGAAAAAGCTATTCCTGAAAAGCTTAAGAAAGAAGTAAATGCCAAAACACTTGGTGCAAAGGGCTTTGCAGTATTTCTGGGTCTTAACCGTTCCGCAGAGGAGCTTGGACTTAATAACCATACTTATTTTATTTGTCCGAGTAACGATAACAGAAGGTGCTATGAACTTAGTAAAAAAATCGAGACAAACGATCTTCAGGCTACAGTATGCCTTAATAAGGCCATTGATGATTGTTCACCTGAGGGTACAAGTATTCTTTATATGACTTCTATTTTCGCCGGTAATGAATGGAGCAAGGTTTCCGTTAAGGATTACCACAAAACAAAGCTTGCCTTTGCAGAAAAAATGATAGATAATTTTGAAAAGGCAACCGGTGTTAAAATTAAGGATTATATAGAAGAAATTGAAATTGCAACACCGATGACTTGTGCCCGTTATACCGATGCTCCCGCCGGTACTATTTACGGATATGAAGCAAGTAAGGAAGACGGCATAGTTAAAAGAATTGTTTTTGATATGATTGATAAAGGTATATCAGGGCTTTATTTTGCCGGTGGCTATACTACAAGACATATGGGTTATTCACCAAGCTATACAACCGGTGATATGGCGGCAAAGGCTGCAATACTCGGTATGGAAAAGGAGGTAAAGTAAATGAGCGGAAAAAAGTTTTCTGTTAACGGTAACTTTAAGGATAGTTTGAATACGGTAAAGTTTTTAACAGAGCGAAAGCAATTTATAAACAGTGCCCCGGCAGCTTTACCGACCCGCACTGATGATTTTGGTGTAAATAAGGTTGCTAAAAGCCTTCACCCAAGAGAGCAAAAGCTTGTAATAAGCAGAATTGAAGAACATGCAGATATTGCAAAAAGCTATTATTTTAAAAGTGAAGCAGCACCTCTTGCTTATTTTAAAGCAGGTCAATATCTTACCTTCAGGCTTGAGATTGGTAATGCTGTTGTTACCCGTTCATATTCAATAGCTTCATCACCTGAGAGTGCATTGAACGGTGAATATCAGATTGCCGTTAAGCGAATTAATAATGGTTTTGTTTCCGACTATATCCTTGATAACTGGAAAGTGGGAGATGTTGTTACGGCTTATGCACCGGAGGGCAACATGACATACTGTCCGTTGAGAGATGCGGAAAATATAGTAGCTGTTGCAGGCGGCAGCGGTATAACACCCTTCCTTTCGCTTGCAAGAGCAATAGAATGTGGCAATGAGGATTGCAATCTTACTTTACTTTACGGTTGCAGAACATCTGATGAAATACTTTTTAAAGAAGAGCTCGATAAGCTTTCTGAAGAAAATGATAAAATCAATGTTGTTTATGTGCTGAGTCACAGTGACGAGGAAGGTTATGAAAAAGGCTTTGTGGGAGCAGAGATTATTAAGAAATATGCTCCTGAAGGAATTTACAGTATTTTTGTATGCGGCCCCGGAGGTTTATATAAATTCCTTGATACAGAGCTTCCTAAGCTTGAAAAAGAAAGAAAATATATACGCTTTGAGGTTTTCTCTTCCGGTAAGATAGCTGAAGAGGAACCAAAGGATTACAGCATTACTGTTATTAACCGAGGCAATGAATCAGTGATTAAGGCAAGCAGCAGTGAAACGGTGCTTTGTGCGTTTGAACGTGCAGGTATAGAAGTCCCTGCAAGATGTCATACCGGTGAATGCGGATTTTGCAGAAGTAAGCTTGTAAGCGGCAAGGTTTACATTCCTGAGGGTGAAGATAAGCGCCGCATAGCAGATATGCAGTTTAATTTCATACATCCTTGCTGTTGCTACCCTGAAAGTGACCTTGTTGTAAGAATTAATTGATGTAGAAATTGCAATTGATATTTACGTTTATTTAGTACAATCCTTATTATTGCGTAACATACACTTTCAATTTTTTCACCCATAAAAACCACCTGAGTAAAATATTACTGAGGTGGTTTTTTATGTTTAAAGCGGTGCTTTGTTTTTTTGCTCTTTGCCTTATGCTCTCAGGCCTGTTTTTCATCTTTTATCTTGTGTTTGCAAAGCTTCTGAAAGGTGATGCAGAGGATTATTTTGTTATTGTTGAAGGATATGATGAAAGCGATTACCTTGAAAAGCAGATTTATTCTGCTTTTATTCAGGCTAATATGATGAATTTCGGTAAAAAAAGACCGGTTTATGTTGTTGATTATAATCTTTCTACAAAAAGAAAAAGTGAGCTTATTGAAAGCGTATCATCATACGGAAGGGTGATTTTTATTAAAATCGAAGATCATCGGGCTCAAGATTGACTTTTTCCGTTGCAAAGACAGAATTTATAATGTATAATTATATGGATTGTTTTTATTTCAAAATGAAGGAGGAGCTATGGAACAGGAAGTTTTTATTGACGGCACAATTGAAGATGTTGTTTATTCCAACCCGGAAAACGGTTACAGCGTAATTGACATAAGCTGTGATAAAAAGCTTATAACAGCCGTTGGTATTATGCCCTCCTGTTCTCCCGGTGAAAAAATCCGGCTTCGCGGACAGTGGGTGACACATCCGTCCTTCGGCAAGCAGTTTAAGGCAAGTGCCTGTGAACGCTCAATGCCTAAAACGGCAGGGGATATGCTCCGTTATCTTTCGGGCGGTACAATAAAGGGCATAGGTCCCGCAACAGCGGCAAAAATTGTTGAACGCTTCGGTGAGGATACCTTTAATATTATGGAGCATGAGCCTTTGCGTCTTTCTGAAATCAAGGGAATTACCAAGGATAAGGCTCTTGATATCGGAGAAAGATTCAAAAATCAGTTTGCCGTAAGAGAGGTTATAATTGCCCTTGAGCGTTTCGGACTTAATTCCTCGGAGTGTCTTAACGCTTATAATGCTTTAGGTATTACAGCAGTTGAAAGAATAAGTGAGAATCCATATATTCTCTGCTCTGACAAGGTTGGTATGCGCTTTGAAAGGGTTGACGAAATTGCAGCGACTTTTCCTGAGGGAGTAAGAGATATTTTAAGGCAGAGAGCGGGTGTTGTTCACATTCTTCGCCACAACCTCAGAAACGGTCATACCTGCCTTCCGAGAGTGAAAATATTCGTCCCTGCAGAAGAGCTTTTAGGTATGAACCTTAATGAAACAAATGAGGTTATTGACGACCTTATAACTGATAAGGAGCTTGTAGAGGAGTTTATTGAGGATAAAAGCTATATTTTTCTGCCATATGAATATATGGACGAAAAAAGTATAGCTGACAGAATTAAAATCATGCTCCGTTTTCCGCCTGCAAAGGGAAGAACGGTGGATAAAGATATTGATAAAATAGAAGAAAAGAAAAATATCAGATTTGAAGAAAAACAGCGTGAAGCCATAAGAACAGCCGTTACAAAGGGTCTGCTTGTTTTAACGGGCGGACCGGGTACGGGTAAAACCACCACCCTGAACGGTATTCTTGATCTTTATGAAAAGCAGAAGCTCAGGGTGCTTCTTGCCGCACCAACGGGCAGAGCCGCAAAAAGAATGAGTGAGGTTACAGGCAGAAATGCAAAGACCATTCATCGTCTTCTTGAGGTTGCCTGGACAGACGGAAACCGTCAGACCTTCGGCAGGAATATAGAAAATCCCCTTGAAGCTGATGCTGTAATTATTGACGAGCTTTCAATGGTGGATACTCACCTTTTTGCCGCTTTGCTTAATGCGTTGCCCTTGGGCTGCCGACTTGTTATGGTCGGTGACTCAGATCAGCTTCCGCCTGTAGGTGCAGGTAATGTGCTCCAGGATATTATTTCATCTGAGCTTTTACCCGTTGTGGCTCTGACCGAGGTTTTCAGGCAGTCACTCGAAAGCCTTATTGTTACCAATGCTCACAGAATAGTCAGAGGTGAGTATCCTGAACTTACAAGGACAGATAAGGATTTCTTTTTTCTCAGCAGGGGTAATATATATTCTTGTGCCGATACGGTTGTTGAGCTTTACACCAAAAGATTGCCCTCTGCTTACGGCTATGAGCCTACCCGAGATATACAGATTATCTGCCCTTCAAAAAAGGGCGAGCTCGGCACCTTCAACCTTAATAACCGTCTGCAGCAGCTTGTTAATCCTCCTTCACCGGATAAAGAGGATTATGTAAGAACGGGCAGAGTCTTCCGTGTAGGCGATAAGGTTATGCAAACCAAAAACAATTACGATATTGTATGGACAAAGGGTAAGGAGACCTCGTCAGGTATTTTCAACGGAGATATTGGCTTTATTACCGCAATTAATTTTAATGCATCCTTTATGAAAATTAATTTTGACGGCAGAATTGCCACTTATCCCTTTGATAATGTCAGCGACCTTGACCTTGCCTACGCCGTAACCGTGCATAAAAGCCAGGGCTCGGAATTTGAGGCTGTTATAATGCCCGTTTTCTCCGTTATTCCTCAGCTCAGTTACCGCAACCTTCTTTATACTGCGGTCACAAGAGCCAAAAACCGACTTATTCTTGTCGGCTCTGCCGAGCAGGTAAATATAATGGTTGATAACGATAAAAAAACACGCAGATATTCTGCACTGAAGTATATGCTCAGGAGCGAAAAATGAAGTTAAGTGAAAAAATACTCAGGGCATTTTTTCCTGAAAGGTGTCCTCTTTGCGGTAAAATTATTGACCTGAGAGAAGCTGACTGTCCCGATTGCAGATCTGATGTTATAAAGCTGGGCAAAGATTGCTGTAAAGGCTGCGGATGTGAAAAAGACCGTTGCCTTTGTGCCGAGGATAGAATTGTGCTTTCGGATTTTGCATCAGTGTACATATACACAGGTCTTATAAAGGCACAGATTCATAATTTCAAATTCCGCGGAAATAAGGCCTTGGGTAAAAGCCTCGGTGATGAAATGGCTTACAGACTTTCGGAATGCTTCCTTGATTCTGATTTTGACCTTGTGACATATGTACCCATAAGTAAAAGCGGTCTTAAGGAAAGAGGCTACAATCAGAGCGAAATTCTTGCAAAAAGGGTAGCGGAAAGATTTTTTCTTCCATGTAAGGGAGTTTTATGCAAGGTGAGTGAAACCTCAAAGCAGCATAAGCTCAGCGCTGAGGAAAGAAAAAACAACATAAAAGGTGCTTTTGCACTTTGCCAAAATGCGGATGTAAAGGGTAAAACAATCCTTTTGTGTGACGATGTTAAAACAACAGGAGCTACACTGAAGGAATGCGAAAAGGTGCTTTATGAGGGCGGTGCTTTAAAAGTATGCAGCTTTACTCTGGCACTTACAGATTATGTATTATAGTCTGTATGAGTTTACCTATTGACAAAAAAAGATATTATTATTAAAATTACAACATAAGAAGTTTAAAGGGCGGTGAGAATATGCCGGGACTAAACCTTGGAATTGACCTTGGTACAGACACAATAAAAATATTTGCGCAGGGTAAGGGCATTATTCTTTCCGAACGTAATGCCATAAGCTATGATTCAATTAACGATGAAACAATTGCCATAGGCACTCAGGCGGCAGAAATGGAAGAAAGAACACCTGATTCCATAGTTGTTAAAAGACCCGTTCAGGGCGGAGTTATTTCCGATTTTTCCGCTATGACAGAAATACTGACGTATTTTATAAAAAAGATATGTAAAAATCATATCTTCAGGCCTAATATGGTTATAAGTGCCCCTTGTTGTGTTACCTCACTTGAAAAAAAGACGGTTGTTGAATCAGCTTGTGCTGCAGGTGCAGGCAAGGTGCATATTGTTGATGAGCCTATTATTTCAGCACTCGGTGCAGGAGTTTCAATTGAACATCCCCGCGGAGTAATGGTGATTGATATGGGCTCGGGTACAACGGATATTGCCGTAATTACAATGGGTACCGTGGCATATGCTACCTCGCTCAAAACAGCAGGTGACAGCATGGACGAAGCAATCAGCAGCTTTCTTAAAAGGGATAAGGATATTGTTTCAGGCCTTCCGACTGCAAGAAAAATAAAGCATATCCTCGGCTCAGCAATAAAGCGTGAGGAGGAAATTGAAATTATATGCTCCGGTAAGGACTATATTACGGGAATGCCGCGGCAGTTTAATGTGAACAGCTCAGAGATTTATAACACTCTTCAGGAGCCGCTAAGCTTGATTTTTGACGGTATTATGGATGTGATGGATCAGCTTCCCGCTGAGCTTTACAGTGATATCTGTACGGAAGGCATACTTCTTACGGGTGCAGGCTCAAAGCTTTTCGGTGCGGACAGATATTTTTCCGAAAGGCTTGGAATAAAGGTCACTTGTGCCGTTGATGCGGAAAACTGTGCCGCAAAGGGTGCAGGATATATCCTCAGGAATATGAAAAGGCTTGAGGATAACGGGTATTACTTCCGTTCAAAAGAAATAATTTTTGACTGAAAGAGCTGCTGCAGCAGGGTAGAGTTAACCTGATGCAGCACTCTTTTTTGGCTTTAAAATAATTGACATTAAGTAACAACTGTGATATTATAATTGTGTATATTTTTTGAATTAATATGGAGGTAGATTATGAAAAGCATTATTAAAAAAAGTTTTTCTGTTCTTCTTGCTGTTATTATGATTATCAGTGTCAGCTCTGTGTCATTTGCAGCTGATTACGGCTCTGTTATGCAAAGCTACGGCTACGGCAGTGTTGAAGATTTTCATGCTCAGCAGTATAAAGGAAAAATAGGAAAAGTTGTTTTTATTGACCTTTCCGTTTCTGATTTTCCTGAGGGCGAGGTGTATATGAAGGAATTTGACCTCTCCGCTTCTGAGACAACGGGAAAGGTAACAGCTAAAATTGCTTTCCCGCAGGACATTGCGTATGACGATTATTATAGCCTTTATATCGGTGCCAACGGTGGCGTCAAAGCTCCGCAGGACAGTTCATATCTTTTTGCGGATACAGGTGCTACGGAATTTATAGGCATTGAAAATTTTGATACCTCTGACGTTACCAATATGAAGGGAATGTTTGCCGGCTGCCGTATCACAGGCTTTGACCTTGATAAGCTTGATACATCCAATGTAACAGATATGTCACAGATGTTCAGCAACTGTGCTGATCTTGAAGCTGTCAGCGGTGAAAGCTTTTCAACAAGTAAGGTTACAAGCTTCTGGAATATGTTTTCAGAGTGTATCTCACTTAATGATGTGAATCTTCGTAATGTTGACCTTGCAGCTACAACAAGCATTGATTATATGTTCTACGGCTGTACCTGCCTTGAGGTGCTTGACCTCAGCAGCTGGAAAAATACAGCCTGCCTTACAAGTATCAACGCTTTCAGAAACTGTCCGTCTCTTAAGAGTGTTGATTTAAGCGGTTGGGATATTTCCAATGTTATTTGTTTTGATGATGTTTTTTCATACTGCTCATCTCTTTCAGATATTTACCTTCTCGGTGCAACCGATGCCCTGAATGCAGTTTCTGTATCGGATAACCCCGTTAAGGGTGCAAAATCTCTTACTGTACATACAACCGATATCAATTTTACTGCTTCTCTTTTATGGAAGAACTGCTTCGGTAAGTCTGAAGGTATCAAGGTAGCCTACCATCAGGCAGAGGGTGACAATGCCGTGGGCGTAGTTTTTTCTGAAAGCAGCTTTGTTGAGTATTATATTGTAACTGTTTACGGCGAGGATAAGAATATTTATCCCGGCTCATCAATTACTCTTCCGGCAGGAACCGAGATAAAGGTTGATATTAAGGCTGTTGAAGATACAAATGCACGCCATTTCAATGTGAACGGTGTTGTAATGGAGATTGGCTCACAGTTTACCGTAACGGAAAACACAATTGTTACAATTCAGCACTATTATGACGATACTCCCGTTGAGCCTGACGAAACAGTAGAGGCTATTAAAAAAATCAGCTTAGGCTTCAAGGGTCTTATTGAAAAGATTATCAACGTTCTTGAAGGCTTCTTCGGAAGATTCTTCCCCTGGCTTGACAACTGATATAAATATATTACAAAAAGGGCAGAAATGCCCTTTTTTCTTTATATTTGTTGACAATACTTTACAAATATGATAAAGTGAAGATGCTACACAAATGATAATATTATTCTGAAAAGTGGAGAGAATATACTTTGCAAAAAGTGCATTCTCTTGGTTCACTGTCTCTGCTTTTCAGTAAAGGGTAATCAATTTGTGTAGCAACAAATGAGATGCATTTTTTGGTGTGTCTCATTTGAGGCACACTTTTCTATTTTACAAGGAGGTTTTGTTATGAAGAAAAAAATTCTTACGCTATCAGCGGTGCTGCTTTTGTTTATTACTTTTGTTTTTACTGCTTCTGCAAGCGGATTTAAGGAATTCAAAACAAAAAGCACATTCGTGCCCGTTACTTATTCATCGCACAAAAGCACTTCATCCGTTACACTTTACGGTAACGCAGACTATCTTTGTATGAAGGCTTATTCGGAAACAAGCAATTCTGAGTATTTTTGCATTGAAATTTACTCTGACTCAAAAAGATCAAAGAAAATCCTTGAATATGCAAATACCTTCAAAAAAGGAACAACCTATGAGGATATTCTTTTTGACCTGACAAGCCTTAAAAGTAAAACTTATTATGCAACATCATATGTTATTAAGCAAAGCAACCGTTATCCTGATTATAGATTAGTTAAGGACCCTGCAACGGTCAGGAATTTTACAATTATCGTAAAAAGAGACGGCACTTCAATCAAGAATATGAAGAGCTTTATGTACGGCTACGAAAACACCTACTACGGTCCTGCAATTTATTGGTACTCCGTTCCCGGTGCAACTAAGTATGAGGTTTACAAATATGTTGACAAAAAGTATAAGAAAATAGCAACGGTAAAGGCAAACGGAGAGGATTTTTCTTATTATATTGATAAGAGCCTTAAGGGTAAAAATACCTCAGCTTACTATAAGGTAAAAGCGCTTAACGGAACAGGTAGTACTGCTTTGTCTCTTAATAAAGTGAAGGCAATAACCCTTAAAACACCTACCGTTAAAACTGAGCTTCTGACAAAAGGAATAAAGGTAAGCTGGAGCAAGCCGAGATCATCCTGCACTTATGTTGTTCTCAGAAGCACCAACGGCGGTGATTGGAAGCAGATAAAAGAAACCAAAAGTACAAAATACACGGATACGGAAGTAACAACAGGTAAGACCTATTATTATACCGTAGTGGCATATTACAAAGGCACAGCCAGCGGTTATGACCCTGAGGTTGAAGGCCGTTATTACATTTCGGCTCCTACGCTTGATTCAGTAAAGCCGGCAGACGGTAAATTGAATTTTAAATGGAAGAGCATAAAAAAAGCGGAAAGCTATAACGTTTACAGAAAAGCTTCGGGAGAAAAATCCTGGACAAAGCTTGCCAATGTAAAAACAGCAGAATATACGGATGCTTCAATTCAGAGAAATAAGGTTTATTCATACACCGTAAGTGCAGTTATAGGTAAAAAGCAGGGCTTATATAACACAAAGGGTGTTTCAGGTGCGGTTATTGATACCCCTGTTCTCAATGAAATTGAAAGAACAGCAGACGGATATGCTAAAATAAGCTGGAACAAGATTGACGGAGTATCATATAAGGTTTACAGAAAGACCGCTGAAAGTGGCTGGGAGCATATAAAATCAACTTCGTCAACGGAATATATTGACAATACGGATTTGATTAACGGTAATGAATATTATTACACCGTAAAAGCATATATCGGCTCAAAAGAAGGTGCCTTTGACAAAACAGGAAAGGGCTTTGTATATTTTGAGCCTGTTAAAATTTATTCTGTGGGAACTGTTACGGGTGGTGTCGAACTCAATTGGAGTCTTGTTGAAGGTGCTACGGAATATATCATTTACAGAAAAGCCGCTGATGGTGAATTTGTTCGCCTTGCTTCTTGCTCTAAGGAAAGATACTTTGACGAAACAGCAGAGAAAGAAGTGAATTACGAATATAAAATCACTTATGTACTCAATTCCGTTGAGCAGACTGCTTTCCCATCATATAAATCCTGCATGATTTCTGCAGATACAATAGCACTTGCAGATGAGGGAGCAGCTGAACTTATTGATTTTTCGCACGCTTTTGGTTGGAGGATAAGAATAAAAGGCTATAACAGTGATGCTACCTATTCAGTTTATGAGAAAACTGAGAACGGTTTGCGCAATGTTGATGTAAGCAAAGAACCCGACGCATTTATCATCAAATGTAACAGAAATTCAGGATTTAACTTTATTATAACTGAAGTAAAAAAAGATGGTACAATCAGAATGTCACCGCCTGAAGGCTTTACCTTTGAAATAGTACCTGTCTGCAAAACAATAATTCAAAGTCAGGATAATAAAAAAGGAGAGGTAACCTTAACCTGGACACCCGTTGAAGGTGCTGATAAGTATTATATTTACAAAGAAGAAAAACTCATAAAAATATATGATACTGTAAGCGTATATACTGAAACCGGACTTAAACCGGATTCTTATATCAATTACAGAGTGTGTGCGGTTAAAGGTTACAGTGTGGGTGCTTATGAATCGCAAGATGTTTGGATACCGGGTATACCAAAGATAAAATCCGTAAAAGTTAATACATCAGGTTTACTTATTAAATGGTGTGAAGATGAAACCTGTAATCTCTACAGAAAAGCAGAGGGTGAAAATGAGTGGAAGCTTATTAAAAGCAATATTTTATACGGAAGTTATCTTGACAGTACGGTAAAAAGCGGCAAGACTTATTATTACACTCTTGCACAAGTCGGGGGACACGGCCGGGAAGGTCGCTATAATGAAAAGGGAGTAAAGGCTACTTATTTGGCTCCCGCTACAATTAAGTCAGTAGATTATTATACATCATCCCTGCGTATAACATGGAATAAAGTTTCCGGTGCAAAGTATTATAAGGTGTACCGCAAGGTAGATTCAACTGCATCAAGTAAGTTCAAGTTGGTTTATACAACGGAAAATGCAAAGACAGTAAAATATACGGATAAAAATGTTAAACCAGCAGATCGGTATATTTACTATGTAAAAGCTTATTCGAGCGATGTTACAAGCGCAGTTGAAAATAAAACCGTATTTTTCCTTGCCCCTCCGAAAAACCTTGCTGCTAAAAAGGTTGACTCAGGAGTAAAAATAACTTTTGATAAGGTTGCGGGAGCTTCAAAATTATATATATATCGAAAAAGTGGTAGCGGAAGTTGGGAGAAAATCGGCAGTGCCAAAAGTAGTGCAACATCTTACACAGACAAAACGGCTAAGAAAGGCGTTAAATATTATTATTATGTAAAATCTTATAACAAATACTATAAGCAATACAGCTACAAATCATCAACAGTAAGCTGTAAACGATAACAAAAAATTCACCCTGCGGTATTCCGCAGGGTGATTACTTTTTCTTATTTTATATTTTAGTCTGTCTGATAATTTCTTTGAGGCTGTCGGCACTTCTGTGAAGAGCTTTGACTTCATCATCTGTAAGAGGAAGCATAACCTTGCTGTGAGCACCGTTGTGACCCACAACAGTGAGAAGGCTCATACATACATCGTCAATACCGTATTCACCGTGAAGCATGGTTGAAACAGTCATTGTAGTGTCAATACCGCTGAGAAGACATTTGCAGATGTGGCAAACGGACATTGAAACAGCATAAAAGGTTGCACCTTTTCTTTCAATAACTCTTGCACCGGACTTTCTGACATAATCTTCAACCTCACTAATGCTAAGGTCGGGGACAATGATACCGCCGGGCTTTTTGAAGGATTTGCTGTATTCAAGTACGGGTACATTCGAGATGTTAGCTGTTGACCAGGGAATAACCGAAGAGTCGCCGTGTTCACCCAAAACATAAGCATGTACATTCTGCTGGCTGAGAGTAAAGTATTCGGCAAGTCGGCTTCTGAGTCTTGCTGTGTCAAGAATAGTACCTGAGCCGATAACTCTTTCCTCGGGAATACCTGAGCACTTGCAGAAGGTGTAGGTGAGAATATCAACGGGATTGCTGACTATAACATAAGTTGCCTCAGGAGCGTACTTTGTAATATGAGGTATAATGCTCTTGAGAATATCAACATTTATCTGTGCAAGGTCAAGTCTTGTCTGACCGGGCTTTCTTGCAACACCGGATGTAATGATAACGATATCTGAGTCTTTTGCATCAGGATAGCTTCCGGCATAAATTGAGCATGAGCCGCAGAAGGGGGTACCCTGACGGATGTCAAGAGCTTCGCCCATAGCTTTCTTTTCATTTACGTCAATCATAACTATTTCTGTTGCAATACCCGTAGCTGTGAGTGTGTATGCGATTGTTGAGCCGACACTGCCAGTGCCGATAATAGTGATCTTATTCATATAGAATTCCTTTGATTGTATTTTTGAATATTATATACAAAAAATGTGTCTGTTGTCAATATTTGGAGAAAAAATAGATTGATTATTCTTTTATTGTATGATATAATTATACGGAATTTATTCAGTTTAAAAACAAAGCCATAAATACTGTATTTAAGGAGACACATAAAATGAAAATTACGGTTTGTATCGGTTCTTCCTGCCATATCAAAGGCTCACGTCAGGTGGTTGAAAATCTTCAGAACCTTATAAAAGAAAACAGCCTTGCCGATAAGGTGCAGCTCGGAGGTGCCTTCTGCATGGGCAACTGTCAGAAGGGTGTTTGCGTTACAGTTGACGGTGAATTTCATTCTGTAACACCGGATACTGTCGGAGAATTTTTCTCTTCAGAAGTTATTGCTAAGGTGTGAGAGTATGATAATTCAGATTTGTGTAGGCAGTTCATGCCATCTTAAGGGCTCACCTGAAATTGTTGAGCTTTTGCAAAAAGCAGTTGAAGAATACGGACTTTCTGATGAAATTACTCTTGCGGGCAGCTTCTGTATTGGAAAATGCAACCGTATAGGTGTAACGGTTCAGATTGATGACAATATACATACAGGTATAACCAAAGAAAATTTTAAGGAATTTTTCAAGGAAAACGTATTGGATGTTATTAATAAAGAAAGGGGTTGACCGTAAGTGTCAGACTGTCTTACTTTAAAAAAATCTAACTGTAAGAATTGTTATAAATGTATCCGCCATTGTCCCGTAAAAGCAATACGCTTTTCGGGTAATCAGGCACATATTATAAATAATGAGTGTATCCTTTGCGGTCAGTGCTTTGTTGTCTGTCCTCAGGATGCAAAACAGATTGTTGACGAAACGGAAAAGGTCAAGGTGCTGATACAAAGCGGCGACCCTGTTATCGTTTCCATTGCTCCTTCTTTTATCGCTAACTATGACGGAGCAGGCATTAACTCAATGAGAAAGGCTCTTAAAAAAATGGGCTTTTATGATGTTGAGGAAACCGCTGTAGGTGCGACCATTGTTAAAAATGAATATGAAAGAATTCTCAATGAAGAGGACAGAAATGTTATTATTTCATCCTGCTGCCATTCTGTGAATCTTCTTATCCAGAAGCACTTTCCTTCCTGCCTTGAGTACCTGGCAGATGTTATGTCGCCTATGCAGGCACACTGCCTTGATATAAAAAAGAGATATCCTGAAGCAAAAACAGTCTTTGTGGGACCCTGTGTTGCAAAAAAGGATGAAGCTGACTATTACAGCGGCATTGTTGATGCTGTTTTAACCTTTGAAGAGCTTACCGAATGGATGAAGGCTGAAAAAATTGAGCTTGAAGCTGAAACGGACAGTGATGAATTCAGCCGTGCAAGATTTTTCCCCACAACAGGCGGAGTTCTTAAAACAATGAACGAAAACAGAGATTACACCTATGTTGCAATTGACGGTGTTGAAAACTGTATGGCTGTTCTCAGGGATATTGAAAAAGGAAAAATCAGCAAATGCTTTATTGAAATGTCATCATGCATCGGCAGCTGTGTAGGCGGACCGGTTATAGAAAAATACCATCACGATTCAACGGTTAAGGATTATCTTGAGGTTGCCGCCTATGCGGGAACACATGATTTTAAGGTATCACAGCCTAAGCCTGTGGAGCTGAAAAAATTCCTCAGCTATATTGAGCCCAAGCTTCCTTATCCTTCAGAGATTGAAATAAACGGTGCTCTTCGCCAGATGGGTAAGTTCAAGCCCTCAGATGAGCTTAACTGCGGCTCCTGCGGATACAATACCTGCCGTGAAAAAGCAGTTGCAATATGTCAGGGTAAGGCTGAAATTTCAATGTGTCTTCCCTTCCTTAAGGATAAGGCGGAAAGCTTTTCTGATACAATTGTTAAAAATACACCCAACGGTCTTATTGTTCTTAATGAAAACCTTGAAGTACAGCAGATAAATGAAGCTGCCCGTAAAATTATGAATATCCGCAGCGCTTCTGATGTTCTGGGAACACAGGTTATCCGTATTCTTGATCCCACCGCGTTTATGAATGTTCTTACAAGCGGTAAGGATGCAAAGGATATGAGAGTATATCTTGCAGAATACAAGAGATATGTTGAGCAGACTATCGTTTATGATAAGGAATCGCATCTCCTTGTTGGCATTATGCGTGATGTAACTGACGAAGAATATGAGCGTGAAAAGAAAGAAAATATCAGCCGTAAAACCATAGAGGTTGCTGATAAGGTTGTTGATAAGCAGATGAGAATTGTTCAGGAAATAGCATCTCTTCTGGGTGAAACTGCCGCTGAGACCAAGATTGCACTTTCAAAGCTTAAGGAGTCGATTACTGATGAATGATTTATGTGCTGATATCGGATACAAAAGTATAAATCATTTCGGTGAAGAGCTTTGCGGTGATCATGTTGACGTTGTTGAAGAAAGTGAAAATTCTTTGGTTATTGTTCTTGCGGACGGCCTGGGAAGCGGAGTAAAGGCGAGTATTCTTTCCACGCTGACATCAAAAATTATTTCAACAATGATGGCTGAGGGCCTTCCGATTGAAGAGTGTGTTTCAACCATTGCCGCAACCCTTCCCGTCTGTTCTTTGAGGGGCGTTGCATATTCAACCTTCACAATCATACATCTTAAGAATAATGAGAAGGCAGAGATAATACAGTACGATAATCCGCACGTTATTCTTATCCGTGACGGTGTGAATTATGATTTTCCAAAAACGGAAATGAATATCGGCGGTAAAAAAATATTCAGGTCTGAAATAACCCTTCAGGAAAATGATATATTTGTTGCTATGAGCGACGGCTGTCCTCATGCCGGCATAGGTATGGTTTATAATTTCGGCTGGAAAAGAGAGGATATAATTGATTTTATTGAAACTCTTGCCCCGGCAGGCTATACTGCAAAAACTCTGTCAACAATGCTTGTTGATGAATGCAATAAGCTGTACGGCGGAAAACCCGGTGACGATGCAACTGCCTGTGTGGTTAAAATCCGTAAAAGGGAGCCGATGAATATGCTTTTCGGTCCTCCTTCTGACCGTGATGATGCTGACCGTATGATGTCCCTTTTCTTTTCAAAAGAGGGCAAGCATATAATCTGCGGAGGCACCACTTCCTCAATTGCGGCTAAGTATCTGGGTAAGGAGCTCAGAGCTACACTGAGCTTTGAAAAAAGTGATGTTCCGCCTATTGCGGAAATAGACGGCGTAGACCTTGTTACGGAAGGTGTTATAACTGTAAACAAGGTGCTTGAATACGCTAAGGATTACCTTGGAGACAATGAATTCTATGAGCATTGGAGCTTTAAGCGTGACGGTGCTTCTCTTATCTGCCGACTTTTATTTGAAGAGGCAACGGACATAAATTTCTATGTGGGCAGAGCAATTAATCCTGCTCATCAGAATCCCGATCTTCCTATTAACTTCAATATCAAGATGAATCTTGTAAGTGAGTTGTCAGAATGTCTTAAAAAAATGGGTAAAAGAATTAAAGTGAGCTATTTTTAAGGTGATAAAAGAATGAGAAAATTTGATACGAAAGTTCAATATTTAAAATACAAGGTGCTCCGTGAAGTGGCTTCTCAGGCGTGGAACGGTACTCTTTTGCAGAATGTTATGGATATTCCCAAGACTATTGTTCCGGGCAAAACCTCCACAATGCGTTGCTGTGTTTATAAGGAAAGAGCAATTCTCGCTGAAAGAGTAAAGATGGCTATGGGCGGAGAAAATGACAGTGAAAATGTAATTCAGGTTATTGATATAGCCTGTGATGAATGCCCTGCTGCAGGTTATGTTGTAACCGAATCCTGCCGTGGCTGTCTTGCCCACAGGTGCGAGGATGTTTGCAAGAAGGGTGCGATTACCTTTGACCAGAATCACGTAGCACACATTGATAAGTCAAAATGTGTTGAATGCGGTCAGTGTGCAAAGGTGTGTCCCTTTTCTGCAATCATAAACCGTAAAAGGCCCTGCCAGATTTCCTGCAAGGTAAAGGCTATTTCAATAAACGAGGATAATGCAGCATCCATTGACGATGAAAAGTGCATACAGTGCGGTGCCTGTGTTTATCAGTGCCCGTTTGGTGCTATTACGGATAAATCCTATATTCTTAATGTTATCGACCTTATTAAAAAGAGTGAAAACAATAAGAAATACAAGGTATACGCTGTTGTTGCTCCTTCTATCTCCAGCCAGTTTACCTATGCCAAGCTCGGTCAGGTTATAACTGGACTCAAGGAGCTCGGTTTTTACACTGTTGTTGAAGCTGCTCTGGGTGCTGATATGGTAGCTCAGGCAGAATCAAAGGAGCTTTATGAAAAAGGCTTCCTCACAAGCTCATGCTGTCCTGCCTTTGTTCAGTATATAAAATCGGCTTTCCCATCATTACTGCCTTTGGTATCCCATAATCTTTCACCTATGGCGACCCTTGCAAAGTACATTAAAGAAACGGATGCAAGTGCAAAAATAGTCTTTATAGGTCCTTGTACAGCCAAAAAGGCAGAGGCACAGCTCGATTCTGTAAAGCCATATGTTGATGCTGTTCTAACATTTGAAGAGCTTCAGGCTCTTTATGACAGCCGTGGTATTGACATTACGACTCTTGAAGAGGATGTTCTTGATAATGCATCCTATTTCGGAAGAATCTTTGCCCGCTCAGGCGGACTTACAGATGCCGTAAAACAGGGCCTTCTGGAGCAGAAGCTTGATTTTAATCTAAAACCTGCTACATGTGACGGTATTGACGAATGCAGAGTTGCTCTTCTAAAAAAGAGTAAAAATGTTCTTGATGCCAACTTTATTGAGGGTATGGCTTGCGTTGGCGGTTGTATCGGCGGTGCGGGATGCCTCACTCACGGCGAAAAGAACAAGGCCGAGGTTGATAAGTACGGCAGAGAAGCACTTGAAAAAACAATCGGTGATGCTGTATCGGTTCTTTGATTTGTTAAACAAAAAAATACACCTCTTTCAGTATAACTGAAAGAGGTGTATTTTTTGTTTTTTATTCTTCCTCGAATACATCCTTACCGAGACCGCAAACGGGGCAGAGCCAATCTTCGGGAACATCTTCCCAGGCTGTGCCGGGAGCAACACCGTTATCGGGATCGCCAAGCTCAGGGTCGTAAACATATCCGCAGGGACAAGCATATTTAGCCATAATATTTTCCTCCAATTTTATTTAATAAAAGTATTGACGGAAGGGGAGTTATTTACTCATAATTTCAGAAATAACATCAAGGATTTTATCGTGACATCCGCCACAGCCTGTTGAACAGTGAGTAATTCTCTGAACCTCGTCAAAGTTCTTTTCCACATCTTCAAATTTTTTGAAATTTCTTAAAGCGTCTTCAACATCAAAGTAAGTTACCTTTTTGCAGTTGCAGATTGTATAATCGAACATAAATAATCCCTTCCTTTATAATTTATATAGTGTGGAGAGACATTCTCATCGCTCCGCTATTTGTTTAATTAACCAAAGTATCTGTTAAGAAGACCTTCGAATGCCTTACCATGTCTTGCTTCGTCACGGGCCATTTCGTGAACGGTATCGTGGATAGCGTCAAGGCCGTGTTCCTTAGCCATTTTTGCAAGGTCGAACTTACCCTGTGTTGCACCGTTTTCAGCAGCAACTCTCATTTCAAGGTTCTTCTTTGTGCTTGCAGTTACAACCTCGCCAAGAAGCTCAGCAAACTTTGCTGCGTGCTCTGCTTCTTCATAAGCTGCTTTTTCCCAGTAAAGACCGATTTCGGGGTAGCCTTCTCTGTGAGCAACACGAGCCATTGCAAGGTACATACCAACCTCTGAGCATTCGCCGTTGAAGTTATCACGAAGGCCCATAATGATTTCTTCGGGAACATTTGCTTCCTTGCCAACACCAAGGATGTGCTCAGCAGCCCATACCATACCGGCACCTTCTTCTCTTTCCTTCATCTTTGCTTTACAGATGGGGCATACATCAATCTTTTCGTCGCTTTCGTAACCGCATACGGGGCAATAATACTTTTTCATTGTTTTTTCCTCCAGTTAAATAAATAATTTTTTTACACTGCCTTGCAGTCAGGGCAGTAGCCGAAGAACATAAGCGAGTGACCGGTAACCGTACCGCCGAAGTCTTTTACAAGACTGTTGACACCTGCACTCTCTTTAAGCTCAAGATCAAGTACACGTCTGCAACCGTTGCAGGTGAAATGATAATGGCTGTGAGTGTGGCCGTCAAATCTGTCACTGTCTTCTGTGCTGATTTTCAGTATCAGACCTTCACTTTCCAGAAGTCTCAGGTTGCGATAAACTGTTGCCAGACTTATTGAGGGCATCTCTTTTTTTAGGTCAAGATAAACATCCTCAGCCGTCGGGTGGTCATACCTTTCGCTTAAATTCCGGAGCACTGCATCACGCTGCTTTGAGTTTCGCAGAGTTGACATTTACAATCACTCCGTTCATCGCTTATTGATAATGATTATCATTATCGTGGTTTCATTATAGCGTGGCAAAAAGCATTTGTCAATAGTTTTTTTAAAATTTTTTTGAGAAAAATTGAGAAATTACAGCATCTTAAATAATAGGCTTGATATCTTAAAGGATATGAACCAAAAGGCTGTCGCTGTTAGTGAGTGAAAGCGGCAGCCTTTTGGTTTTTAGTTTTAGTCAATTATAGTCCTGCTCTCCGGTTGGTTCGTATTCCGGACAGAATTTTCAGTGAAAAATATCCGGCTATCAATCCTGTCATATTGAGAATCAAATCATCAATATCCGCAGAGCGACCTGTTAAATATTGAATAATCTCTACAAGGAAAATTACTGTTATTCCAAATAAACAGGTTTTTGTGAAGCTTTTAAAACGCTCATTAACTAAGGGCAGAAATAATCCTATAGGGAAAAACAATATTATATTTCCTATCATGTTAACAATACGGTTGAGTATCCAAGCTTTACCGGAATAAATATCACTTGAGCCAAAAATGAACTGAAAAATTGTCTTGAACGGTATGAGATTATAATTACGGATAATTTCATTTTCAGCACGATAAGCTATACCATGTTTTGAAAGGACAAAAGAATTACCTGAATCATAAAACGCTTTTATCACTAAGCCATCATTCAGTTTAATTCTTATTAATGGAAACAATGTCTGTGAAATCATACCTGCAAAGCAGAAAACAAAAAGCACCAATACCGCTTCATTTAAGACAATAGGCTCAATCTTTTTAGTTTTTATGTAAACAAATCTTATCGGTAGATAGATTATTAATGCACATAAACCGTACAAAAGATACTTTCCAACAAAAGAAAATATATAACTCATTATTGCTCTCCCTCTTAAGTCATTAAAAAGATTTATTAGAAACAGCAGTTTTCTTTAACATAGCATTAATTACTGTCAAAGTCAATACCGGTCAGGATAATTTTTTTATACTTCCTGAAAAATCACTCGGAGCATAAAATTTGAGTATGTATTCTGAAGAACTATCGACTGAAACTGTCCAAATCATATAACCATAACCTTCTATTTCTTTGGTTGAAACAGACCAATCCACGCCCGATTACCGTTTTAGTAATTTTACGGTAAGTTCTTCACTATGGTGATTGTATACCGATATCTCAAACTTATTCGCATTTGTAAAAGAATACTCTGAGTACAAATCTGATGTAGCTGCAACTCCACTGAAATAATATATCTCATTAGAAAAATTCCAAACTTTTGTAGGTTTACTGAGTCCATAAGTACCAACAGCTTCTTCTGTATCCGTTATCGCGGATGCAGATAACGGTAATGTAAAAATCATCAACATACATAATAACAATGATAAAAATCTTTTTTTCATAAATTAATCTCCTATTCTTTAAATTATTCTTAGTTAATTATTCTATCTACCACATCGGAAACACCTCTTTTTAGCTTTTCATATATAGTTGCAAAAAATGAAAAAGGTAGCAAAAAAAAGTTTTTTTTATTAATCAAAGAACGATTTGTATGAAGACCTAACGGTTAACCTAAGAAAAAAGAGTATAACAACCAAGGCTGTCGCTTTTGGACAGTCTTTTCACTCCCTCCGTCTTCATCTGCGATGAATCCACCTCCCTCAAAGAGGGGGCCTGAGGTAGTAGTCTTCAATCTTATGTACAGAGAAAAAGAAAAGCCATTGTAAAACCTGAGAGCTTTTACAATGGCTTTTCTTTTACAATATATCTGTAACCTTTCTGATATCATCAATTATATAATCAATCTTATATTTTTCCCCGGCAACATCTCCGAACAGATTCAGCCAGCAGCAGGGGAGCCCGACATTCATCGCTCCCTGAATATCGGAAGAAAGTGAGTCACCCACAAGAAGAATCCTGCTTTTGTCCTTTTCTTTTACAGTATTCAGCACATAATCAAAGTATTCCTTTTTCGGCTTCTGATAGCCCACGGTCTCGGAAACAAAAACCTCGGTGAAATAGGGGAGAAGACCTGCTTTAGTAAGCCTTTTTGCCTGAGTTGCCGCAACACCGTTTGTAACAATATAAAGGTCATAGTCCTTGCTTTTAAGCTCTTTGCAAAGCTCAACTGCACCCTCGAGGGTGTTGCCGCCTTCACCTAAAAGGGCAAGATAGTGTTCGTTGACGGACAGGGGCTCCTCGTCGCACTCAAAGCCGATTGCATCAAAAAAGAGCCTGAAGCGTGTTCTTTTAAGCTCAGGCTTTGTAATTTCGCCTGTCTCAATCTTTTTCCATAAACTTTTATTGATGTTTACATAAGTGCTGATGTTCTCTTCCGTAACGGGCACACCGTAATCCTCCAGTGTTCTTACAAGTGCCTGATGCTCGTCCTTATCAAAGTCAAGCAGGGTGTTGTCTGCGTCAAAAAGTATGGTTGTATATTTATTATTCATTCTGCACCGTCCTCAGGTTTTATTGACTTTATTTTATCTGCTTTTTATGTTAATGTCAACTGTTTGAAAAATCAAAGGAAAACATTACATTTTAATAAATTTTCCCCATAACTATTTACTTTTCTGTCTCTTGTGGTAAAATAGATAATGTATAAGTATGTATCAGTGATGCAGAAAGGAAATATGAAAAAAACTATGGAAAATTACAGCTTCAGTGAAGGTGTTGCTCCCGGCGGTCTTCGTAACAGAGCAGATATAAAGCTGCTTATATGCTATCTTCTGAAAACCCTCGGCAGCTCCCTTACAAGAACACAGATAAATGAAATACTTCAGGATTACAGAATTGCAAATTATTTTGAAATCAACGGTGCTTTGAGTGAGCTTATCACTGCGGGCAGTGTTACAACAAAGCTCGTTAACGGCGATGAGGAAATTACACTCTGCGGTAAAACAGAATATCAGGTCAGATATATTGAAAAGGATCTGCCTAAAACTATACGTGAAAAGGCGGTTAAAAGTGCACTCAAGATTCTTGAAAGAGAAAGAATTGAGCGTGAAAGCAAGGTGGATGTTATTCCTCTTGACCACGGCTTCCATGTGCAGTTTACCGTGTGCGATATGGATACGGAATTACTCAAAATTACAATTTATGTTGCTGATGAAAGTCAGATTGAAATAGCAAAAAGGAATTTTTATAATAATGCAATCACCATTTATTCCGATGTTATTTCAGCTCTGACCGTTGAATAAAGAACAGTGAAAGTGAGGATATATAAATGAAAGGAAAAGTATTAGGCTTTTTGGGTGCCACCTTATTGCTTTTCGGTATCGTTTTCGGTATGTATGTAAAATATATTTATGTTGGCTCATACGGTGTTTTTGTTGAAAGCTATGACCATGGCGTTCTTACCGTTGACAGTGACGATACTGTGGGTGACGATAAAAAATTCCGTGTAATGGTTAAAAAGGGTGATGAAATTACAATTAACATTAATCCCGAAAGAACCGATGACACCTATTATGTACTCAACAAACTTACGGTTAACGGTAAAAATGTTACCAAGGAAGTTAATATGCTTCAGTACAAAACAGTGGTAGACTCCAAGCTTACCGTTGTTGCTACCTTCAAAAAAGGTAAAAGACCTGAATCTGCTGATAAAAAGGCAGAAAGCGTAAAGGCTGCTTCACCTAAAATTGAAAAGGTTGCCGCCGATAGCTATATCGGCTCTTACGGTGCTTACGATGTTAAGGATCCCGGTGTGTTCTACGATAAAGTGAGCGGTTATTATTACTGTTTCGGCTCAGATAATGTTGTTGTAAGGTCAAAGGATCTTCTTAACTGGAGCCTGAGAACAACATATTTCAGGCATCCTGAAAATGCAGCAAGTAATGCCGTCATGGCCTTCAGCCAGTTTGACAGTGTCAAAAAGTGGGCAAAGGATCACGGTTACGGTAAAACTGAAACTACTTCCGATAAGAATAATGACAGAACGCCTCTTGCACCTGAGGTTGTTAAGGTGGACGGTACATATTATATGTATTTCTCCCTTTCTAAAATAACATCGTCCAATGAGTCGGCTATATTCTGCGTTAAAACAGATAATATTTCCGAGGCTATTGAAACAAAGCAGTGGGAGGATGTCGGTCTTGTTATCAGCAGCTGTGCGGGGGACGAAGCTAATGCAGTGCATCCTTCTGTTCTTTATAACGACGGAAAGATGTATATGGTATACGGCGGATATTATAACGCAAACGGCATTGACGGTGAAATCAATCTTCTTGAGCTTGACCCGAAAACAGGTCTTCTTAAAAAGGACAGCTCTGTTAATTCGGATGGCAAGTCAATTTCAGGCTCGCACGGTAAAAACACATTCCGCGCAGGCACTGTTATTGCTGACCCCGGTGCAGTTCCCGCACTTTCAGGCGGTGAAGGCAGCCTTGTCAGCGGTGCAGACCTTGTTTACAATAAGGATACGGGCTTCTATTATCTCTTCGTAACCTACGGTAACGAGGGCACAAACTACAATGTCAGAGTTGCACGTTCAAGAAGTGTTGAAGGCCCCTATACCGATTTTAACGGTCAGGCAATGGATGATTTCTCAAAGGATATGTATGCTAAGGGAAGTGTGCTTCTCAGTGGCTACAACTTCACTAACAGCTCAGACGGAAGAGTTTCCTATACTAATGTGGGCAGAGCATCAATCGGCTCACCCAAGGTGATTAAGGATTCCGAGGGTAATTGGTTTGTTGCTGCTCAGTCACAGCTTTATTACAAGGTTGATGATGTTATAGCGACCGGTAGCATTATAGCAGAAGAAAAGGGTATCAGCACCAATTCTGCACCTTGCCTTGAAGTAAGAGAAATGCTCTGGAATGAGCAGGGCTGGCCCATAGCTATGCCTGAGGTTTATTCAGGTACAACTGCTAAAACAAATGTAAAGCCCACTCAGCTGTACGGTAACTGGGATATAGTTGTTTTTGATTCTGAGGGCGATAAGAACGACTACAAGGCTGTGGAAAGAAATCAGTCTCAGATTGTTTCAATTTTCCAAAAGGCAGTTATCTCACAAAAGGATATAAAGAAAAATTCAGCTGTTAATACGGGCTCATCCTTCGCTAAAGCAGGCGACGCTTATACTGTTACAATAGACGGTATTCTGTATACTGTTTATGTTGCAACTGTCTGGGACTGGGAGCTTCAGCAGGGCAGTATTGTCCTTACGGGTACCGGTTCTGACGGCAGTACAATATGGGGCAAGAAAAATCTTTCGGCTTCTATGGGCCTTTACACCGATGCTTTCTATTACCTTTACGGTAAATGTGAGGGAGATGTTGCGGCCGAGGTGGAAAAACGCCTTGAAAAGATGAAAAATAATCCTTCTCAGAGCCTTATTGACAAGCATATTAACTGGATGCTTGATAATCTTACCGTTAATGGCTGATAAATAACAATAAATATATAAATCTCCGTAAATTCAGATGGATTTTACGGAGATTTATTTTTTTGTGCTCTTATTTGTAAATATTTTATTAACAGAAGTGCCTGAAAAAGGCGCTTTTTTATCCGTTGTTGTTGAGGAAAGTAAGGTGTTGCACAATATCTTGTGAAAAAGTCTGAAAACATAGATAAATAAAGGATTTACAGACTTAATAACGAAAGGAAAAACTTGAAAAAACATCTGATTTTTTTCGGAAAAATCCATTGACATTTATAATATATAATATTATAATGTTACTAAAAGTGGAGACTCATCCCAAAATTAATAATTCAAGTGGAAGATTGTGGTGATGAATTCTCCGAAACGGTATAAAAACTAAAAGGAAAGGACGGTGCTTAAAATGATGTTCATCGGAACATACGAACATAATCTTGACGGTAAGAACAGAGTTATTCTTCCGGCAAAGTTCAGAAAAGGCTTAGGCGATGAATTCATTTATAAGCTTCACGCTTCAAAGTACCCGTCTATTCAGCTTTTTAATGCCGAGGAATTTGAAAAGACCCGTGACGAAGCTCTTTTAAGAGCAAGATCACCTATTGAAAAAAGAAATGTTCTTGCTGAGTTTTACCTCGGTGCTGATACCGCATCATGTGATTCTCAGGGCAGAGTGGTTCTCAATCAGCTTGTGACTCAGTCGGCAGAAATTGAAAAAACCTGCATATTCGTCGGCTTCGGTGATTATGTTGAAGTAATGAGCCCCTCTAATTACAAGAAGTACCTTGCTTCCATTACTGCATCCAATGCAGCTGATGAGCAGGCTCTTGAGGATGAAAAAAATGTTTACCGTCAGTATCAGGCAGAGGGCAAGTTCCTCAATGCCGGAATTTGAGGTGGGCGAAATGGAGTTTTCACACATAAGCGTATTGCTCACTGAAACCGTTGATGCTCTGAATGTAAAAGAAGACGGAATTTATGTTGACTGTACCTGCGGCGGAGCAGGTCACAGCCGTGAAATTCTCAGAAGGCTCGGTAAAAACGGCAGGCTTATTGCTATTGACCAGGACCCCGATGCTATTGAGATTATAAAAGAGAGAATCGGCAGTGATGAAAGAGTTACGGTAGTTCATGATAATTTCTGCAACCTTAAAAAAATTCTTTCCGACCTCGGAATAGAAAAGGTTGACGGGGTTATGGCTGACCTCGGTGTTTCGTCCCATCAGTTCGATAAGGCAGAAAGAGGGTTCTCCTTCCATAACGACGCACCGCTTGATATGCGTATGAGTCAGCAGGGTATGACGGCAGCCGATGTTGTTAATACCTATTCGGAAAGAGAGCTTATAAGAATTTTCCGTGATTACGGTGAAGAAAAGTTTGCTTCAAGAATAGCAAGAAGCATTGTTAATGAAAGAGAAAGAAAACCTGTTGAAAGGACACTTGAGCTTGCTGAAATAATCAAAAATGCAATTCCTGCCGCAACAAGAAGAAGCGGTGGACACCCTGCAAGAAGATGCTTTCAGGCAATACGCCTTGAAGTTAACGGTGAGCTTGAAAAACTGCAAGGAACTATTGACGATATGTTTTATTCCCTTTCGGAGAGTGGGAGGGTGGCAATAATCACCTTCCACTCTCTTGAAGACAGAATTGTTAAAAAGAGCTTTGCAAAATACTGTAAGGGCTGTGAATGTCCTCCGCAGACTCCCGTTTGTATCTGCGGAAAAACTCCCGACGGTGTCCTTCCGTTTAAAAAGGTTTTACCGAGTGAAAGAGAAATAGAAGAAAATGCACGTTCAAGAAGCGCAACACTCAGATGCGTTGAACGGTTGGGTGACTGAGCATAAAATGATGTCGCCCTGAAAGAGATTAAGAACAGATATGATTATATTGGGGTGACAAAAATGGCGGCAGAAAACGCTTACAAATATAATTATGCTTACGGCTATGAACCTTCCTATGCTCCCGAAAGGAAGCCTGAGGTACAGCCTGAGAAAAAGCCCGACCTTAAGAAGGTTAAAAAAAGAAAAATCGATATTGACAGGCAGAACGAGAGAAATGTAAACCGTAAGCTTGCAAAAATAGTTGCGGTTATGTGCGTTTTCTTTGCACTTTTTGCCGTTGTGTGTAACAGCTTTGCGGCAAGAGCACAGGCTAAAAAGGATCTTGATGAAATAAAGGAAGCTTATACCTTTGTTGAAGCCCAGAACCGAGAGCTTAAGGTAGAGCTTAACAATCTTATAAGTGCAGAAAACATTGACCGTATCGCCGTTGAAAAGCTCGGTCTTGTAAAGGTTGATCCGGGAAATGAAATCTATATGGATAAAAATGCAGAAAATCATGTCATTTTTTCTCGTGGTAAATAAAATTAAGGTTGTGTAATATAAATTAAAAGGGGACTGTTTAAAGGTTAAAAACCGGACAGCCCCTATTTTGACTATTTGATGAAAGGCGGAAAAACATAATATGCGCTTTATTGTGTTTAAAAACAGGGTTAAAAGAAAGACCGATCTGAGCTTTGTTAAAAGAAGTCAGAGCCTTATTGCGGCAGTGCTTGTATGCTTTCTTCTTCTTTCTTTTGGCAGAGTAGGTTATATTATGGTCTTCCGCGGTGACGAATACCGTGAGGCGGCAGCAAGAAATCAGCTTTACGATCAGACTATCGAAGCCGTAAGAGGTACAATATACGACTGCAATATGACACCTTTAGTAACAAGCACCTCCGCATGGATTCTTTGCGCCAACCCTGATGAAATCAGAGCAGGCTTCAAGAATTATCCTGATGAGCTGGAGCAGTTTTATAAATATCTTTCAAAAAACCTTGCAAAAATACTTTCTGTAAAAAAATCAGATGTTGACTATCTTCTCAGGGAGACGAAGGGTCAGTATGTAAGAATTAAAAAGAAGGTTTCCGCACAGATGCGTACAAAGCTGGAGGAGTTTATGGCAAAGCCCTTTACCTTTGAGGTGTTTGTAAAGGGAGAACGCTTCTGGCAGAAGGATTCCGTTGTTGAAAAGAAATTCTATCCTTCAAATTACTTTTACTATGAAAACGACAGTATAAGGACATATCCCAATAACAATTTCGCCTCCACCGTTATAGGTGTTGTTAATGCGGATAACAACGGTGATACAGGTATTGAGCTTTATTATAATGAGGTGCTCAGCGGAGAGGACGGCAGAGTTGTAACCGCAAAGGATGCCAAGGGTCACGCCCTTGAAACAGGCTATGAAACGGTGTTTGATGCCGTTGAAGGCAACGGTGTTGTGCTCACCCTTGACGAAAATATTCAGACCTACCTTGAAAATGCTCTTTCACAGGCTTTGGAAAGCACAGGTGCCGCAGGTGTTTACGGTATTGTTATGGATGTTGATACGGGTGCCGTACTTGCAATGAGTGATAAGCCTGACTTTGATCTTAATAATCCCCGTGCCCTTGTGGAGTCCACGGATACAACAGAGCTTGAAGCTCTTGAAAAGGGCAGTGAGGAATACAGTGCAAAATATTCCGAGCTTCTTTTTGAGCAGTGGAACAGCTTCTGCGTTACCAATAACTATGAGCCGGGCTCAACCTTCAAGATTTTCACAGCCGCCGCCGCATTGGAGGAGGGAGTGGTTGACCTTAACTCAAGCTTCTACTGTGACGGTGAATATGAGCTTTTAGGTGTTACCTATCACTGCGCTAATCTTGCGGTACATAAAAGTGAAACCTTTACTCAGGGCCTTATGAATTCATGCAACTCCGTATTTATTGAAATCGGTCAGCGTCTGGGTATTGAAAAGTTCAATAAGTATTTTGATGCCTTCGGTTTTAATGAAAAAACGGGTATTGATGTTGCTAACGAGATTTCATCCGTTGTGCACAATCCCGATAAGATGAGCAAGATTGACCTTGCGAGTACATCCTTCGGTCAGAGCTTCAGAATCACTCCGCTGCAGCTTATAACAGCTACCTGTGCCATAGCAAACGGCGGTAAGCTGATGCAGCCCTACCTTGTAAAAAGTGTTATTGACAGTGACGGTAACATTGTTTCCGAAACTGAGCCCGTTACAAAACGCCGTGTTATTTCCGAAAACACAGCATCAACAATCCGTTCCATGATGGAAGCCGTTGTTGAAGGCGGTACGGGTAAAAATGCGTATATTCCCGGTTACCGTGTGGCTGGCAAAACCGGAACGGCTGAAAAGCTTGACGACGGTAAGGATGAGCTTATTTATATTGCATCCATTGTCTGTTTTGCACCTGCTGATGATCCTCAGGTTGCAATTCTCGTCGGTGTGGACGATCCTCCGGGACGCTACAGGGGCGGCGGTGTTCTTGCTGCTCCCATTGCAAAGGAAGTTATGGAAGCTACTTTGCAGTACCTTAATGTTGAGCCTCAGTATACTGAAAGTGAGCTTGAAACTGTCAGCCATATCACACCTGCTCTTGTGGGTAAGACTCTTTCGGAGGCTAAGGTTACCGCGGCTGCATCAGGCTTTTCAACAAGAGTTATCGGGTCGGGTGATCAGGTTGTATCTCAGGTGCCCTCAGCAGGGGAATCAATCCCTGAAAACGGTGTGATTGTCCTGTATACCGATAAGAATACAGAAGCACAGGAAGTTGAAGTTCCCGACTTTACAGGACTTTCTGCAAGTCAGGTTAACCGCCTTGCCGCAAAGTCAGGTCTTAATGTAGTGTTCTCAGGACCTACCCAGGAAGCCGGAGTCAAATCATATAATCAGAGCGTTGCTGCTAAGACGATGGTCGATGCAGGCTCAAGAATAACCGTATATTTCAGAACAACCGATATCGCAATTGACTGATGGAGGACAATTTATGCTCATTTCCCGTTTACTCAAAGCTATTGACAAAGAGTATAAAGAAAAGGACGCAGACATAAAATTTATTACGGACGATTCAAGAAAATGTGAAAAGGACTGTGTTTTCGTTTGCACCGAAAAAGGAAATGACTATGTGAAAGAAGCACTGAAAAACGGTGCGGCACTTGTTATAGCTCAGGAAAAGCTTTGCGAAAGCTGTATAGTTGTGCCTGATGCAAGAAAGGCTTATGCAATTCTTTCTGCTGCGTTTTTCGGATTCTGCCATAAAAGGCTCCGTCTTATCGGTGTTACGGGCACAAACGGTAAAACAACGGTATGCGAAATGCTTTACAGTATGATGACGGCTGAGGGCAAGGTGTGCGGCCTTACTTCAACGGTAAGAAACATCACATCGGATTCTCAGCAGGATGCTGAATTCACAACTCCCGATCCCTTCACACTCCATAAGCTTTTTTACGAGCTGTGCCAAAGCGGTGCGGAATACTGCATTGTTGAGTGCTCTTCTCAGGGCCTTTCTCAGATGCGTTTGTACGGTCTTGAATTTGAAATGGGAATTTTCACAAATTTCTCTCAGGATCACCTTGATTACCATAAAAACGAGGAAAGCTACCTTGAAGCCAAAAAGATACTTTTCGCTCAGTGTAAAACGGGAATAATAAACCTTGACGATGCCCGTGCAGGGGATTTCATCTCAAGCTGTAAGGGTAAGGTATACACCTATTCCGTAAAAAAGGATGAAGCGGATTTTACGGCAAAGGCAATAAATTCAGGTGCAGAAGGCAGTGATTATGCCTTCGTCGGAGACAGTATAATTCACCGTATAAAGCTTAAAATGCCGGGCTTGTTCAATATCAGCAACTCTATGGCAGCTCTTTCATGTGCGGTAAAGCTTGGCTTCAGCCTTGACGGATGTGCCGCAGGTCTTCGCAATTTTTACGGAGTCAGGGGCAGGATGGAAATTCTTCCTGTTAACAAAGAGTATGAGGTAATTATTGACTATGCTCACACTCCCGACGGACTTCGGCAGCTGCTTCTTGCTGTATCCTCATTCAGAAGGGGTAGGATTATAACCGTTTTCGGCTGCGGCGGAGACAGAGATAAGGAAAAACGCAGCATAATGGGTAAAACCGTGTGTGAGTTTTCGGATTTAGTAGTTGTAACAAGTGATAATCCGCGTTCTGAAGATCCTCAGGATATAATAGACGACATTCTTGAAGGCACAAAAAACAGCAGCACTCCCGTATATATTCATAAAAACAGAACAAAAGCTATTGAGTATGCATTGAAAAATGCAAGAAAAAATGATATTATTCTTTTATGCGGCAAGGGACATGAAAATTATCAGCTCGTAGGGAATGAGAAAATACCCTATGATGAGCGTGAAATAGTCCTTGAGCTTCTTAAATAATAAGATAAAAAACGGAAAGGAATGTTTTAAATGAACAGTATTACCGCAATTATAATTTCTCTTATAGTCTCTTTCGGACTTACTGCCGTTTTGGGATATTTTCTTATTCCCGTTCTGCATAAGCTGAAATTCGGACAGAATATCCTTACGGATATAGGTCCCAAATGGCATGCTAAAAAGCAGGGTACACCAACAATGGGCGGAATAATGTTTATTATCGGCATTATTGTTGCTGTTGCTGTGGCTCTTATTTCCTGCTCATTAGGCTCATTCAGTGCCTTTGCTGAAATGGAAATTGTAAGATATCAGCAGTATACAAGACTGTTTTCAGGCATACTTATGGCTTTATGCTTTGCTCTTGTAGGCTTTGCAGATGACTATATCAAGGTTGTTAAGAAAAGAAATCTCGGTCTTACTGAAATTCAGAAGACAATTCCTCAGGTTGCAATCATTGCTGCATACTTAGCTTCCCTTATTATCAGCGAAAGCACAAGTATGTATATTCCTTTTGTGGGAAAAATAGCATTGGATTCAGTCGGCGGGACAATCTTCTTCATCCTTTTCGGTGTGTGTGTTATTTACGGTGCAATTAATGCCGTAAACTTTACGGACGGTATTGACGGCCTGTGCGGCAGCGTTACAATCCCCGTAGGTGTTGCTTTTACCGTTATGGCAATTATTATGGATAATACCTCAGTAGGTATCCTCGGTGCCGCTCTCGCAGGCGGCTGTGCAGGCTACATTATCTGGAACCACTATCCTGCTAAGGTTATGATGGGTGATACCGGTTCAATGTTCCTGGGCGGTATGATAGTAGCTCTTGCTTACGCTATTGAATGCCCGATTATTCTTCTTCCCGTGGGTATTGTTTATGTTATTGAGGCTCTTTCCGATGTTATTCAGATAGGCTCAATCAAGATAAGACACAAGAAGGTATTCAAAATGGCACCCATCCATCACCATTTTGAAATGTGCGGATGGAACGAAAAGAAAATAGTTGCCGTATTTACTACAGTCAGTGCAATCGGCTGCATCATAGGCGTACTTGTTATGTATTTTACCTATAACAGATAATTATTATTTACAATAAATTTTTTCAGGAGGAAACTATGGCTTCTAAGGCAAAGAAAGTGACTAAAGTTCCGGGAATACCAAAAAGAAGTTTTTCAACAAATTTAGTTCAGCACGGCAACTTTGACCTTATTTTTGCCTGCACGGTTTTACTTCTATTCTGCTTCGGAATAATTATGATGTATTCCGCTTCATATGCATATTCGGCTTCAAATAAAAGCGGTGCCAATGCACTTTTTATTTCTCAGCTGAAAAACGGTATCCTTGGTCTTGTGCTAATGGCAATTATCAGCAAAATTGACTACCGCATCCTTAATGGCAGACTTGCATTTTTTGCTTACGGAGCAACGGTTATTGTTCTTCTTCTGACCCTTGCACTCAATATCGGTAAGGATGAAAAACGCTGGATTGAAATCGGTTCAAGACAGATTCAGCCCTCGGAATTTGCAAAATTCACTCTGATACTCATTCTTGCATATATGATGTGTATATTGCAGAAGGCACTTCGCGCACCGGACGGAAAAACTGCAAAATTCACCCCTCAGACCGACGGACTCACCTCAATTGAAACATGGTTTTATTCTAAGGCAAGAACACCCTTCTGGGCTTGTGCTCTTCTTGCGGTTGTTATCTGTTCTTATTGCGGTCTCATATTCCTCGAAAGCCATTATTCCTGCACAATTCTTATGTTCTGTATTGGTGTGTGTATGATGTGGCTCAGCGGAACAAAGAAAAAGTATTTTGGCTTTCTTGCTCTCGGTATAGCTGCACTTGTTGCCTTTGTTCTTGTTTTCCCCGAAAGCCTTGAAAAGCTTGGTGGCTTCGGTGCAAGCCGAATTATGGCGTGGCTTGATAAGGGGAATCCCGCTTATGTTGATGACAGATATCAGACGGTAAACGGCCTTTATGCCATTGGCTCAGGCGGACTTTTCGGTGTGGGTCTAGGTAATTCAAAGCAGAAGCAGTTATATATTCCTGAGCCTCAGAATGACTTTATTTTTCCTGTTATCTGCGAGGAGCTCGGATTTATCGGCGCTTGCCTTGTGCTGCTGCTTTTTGCGGCACTTATTTGCAGAGGCTTTATTGTTGCGAGAAAATGCAGAGACTTTTTCGGCTCACTGCTTGTTATGGGCATTATGATTCAGATTGCTCTTCAGGTTATAATCAATGTTTGCGTTGTTACGGATATTTTCCCAAATACGGGTATTGCCTTGCCCTTCTTCAGCTATGGCGGTACAGCTCTGCTAGTGCTGCTGTGTGAAATGGGTGTAGTGCTTTCTGTTTCCCGTAACAGCTCAATGGAAAAAGAATAATGAAAGGAAGATAATATATGAACGTGCTTTTTGCCGCAGGCGGTACAGGCGGCCATATTAACCCTGCTCTTGCAGTTGCAGGTGAAATAAGAGAAAGACACCCTGATGCAGAAATTCTTTTTGTGGGTACAAAGGATAAAATGGAAGCAAAGCTTGTTCCTGCTGCAGGGTTTGAGTTTACAACAATCAAAATTTCAGGCTTTCAGAGAAAGCTTACTTTAGAAAATATAATCAGAAACATTAAAACAGTCTGGTATCTTCTTACCTGCAACAGTAAGATTAAAAAAATACTTCGCTCCTTTAAGCCTGACGTAGTTGTGGGCTTTGGCGGTTATGTCAGCGGACCTGTTGTCCGTATGGCGGCAAAAATGGGCATCCCCACTGCCATTCACGAACAGAACGCTTATCCCGGTATTACAAATAAGGCTCTTTCAAAGGTTGTTGACAGAGTAATGCTAACCGCTGAAGAAGCAGAAAAGCACCTTGATGCCAAAAACGGCTGTATTGTTACGGGACTTCCCGTAAGGGGCGAAATGCTCCGTGCTGACAGAGATATAAGCAGAGCAAAGTTAGGCATTGCCGATAATCAGAAGCTTATTCTTTCAATGGGCGGCTCTCTCGGTGCTCTTACCATAAACAATGCAATGGTGGATATCATTGCGGACCATCATAATAATGAAAATCTTTATTTCCTTCACGCTATGGGGCAATACGGACTTTGGGTGCCCGATAAGCTGAGGGAAAAGGGTGTTGACCTTGAAAACAGTAAAAATGTTGAAATCAGGGAATACATAAGCGATATGGATGTTTGTATGTCTGCGGCTGATGTTGTTATATGCCGTGCGGGTGCAAGCTCACTTTCAGAGCTTCAGGCACTTGGAAAAGCATCTATCCTTATTCCTTCTCCCAATGTTGCCGAAAATCATCAGTACCACAATGCAATGGCACTTGTTAATAAAAATGCGGCTAAGATTATTGAAGAAAAAGAGCTTACAAAGGAAAAAATGAACGAGCTTTTCTTATCCCTTACGGAAAACGATAGCGAAAGACACGCTATTGAAGAAAATGCAAAGCTGATGGCTGTATCCGATGCAAAGGAAAGAATAGCGGATATTGTAATTTCACTTATAAAATAAAGAAAACCAGAAGAAAAATCACATTTTTTATCCCGTTGGCATATTATGGGGTGAAAGGTGTGATTTTATGGACAGCATTATTATAAGGGGCGGAAGACGGCTGGCGGGCGAGATTGATGTTCAGGGCTCAAAAAACAGTACTCTTCCAATTCTTGCGGCTACGGTGCTTGTTAACGGAATCAGCGTAATTCATAATTGCCCCTATCTTACGGATGTTGATGCGGCAATAGAAATTCTCAGGCACCTTGGCTGTAAAGTCAAAAGAGAAAATCACACGGTGACCGTTGATTCTACTCATATATCC
>JAXJQQ010000159.1:0-18053 GCA_036311065.1 Acutalibacteraceae bacterium
AAAGGGCTACTACGGCTCAAAGCACAGCCTCTTCAAAACAGCTAAGCAGGCTGTTATGAAGTCAGGTAACTATGCATACATCGGCAGAAAGCAGAAGAAGAGAGATTTCCGCCGTCTTTGGATTACAAGAATTTCAGCAGCTTGTAAGGCTAACGGCACAAACTACTCAACATTTATGAACGGCCTCAAGAAAGCTGACATCACTCTTAACAGAAAGATGCTTTCAGAAATTGCTATTGCTGATCCCGCTGCATTTACAGCACTTGTTGAAAAGGCAAAGGCAGCTCTTTAATCTTAACTGAATTACGTCCGAGAATTTCTTCTCGGGCGTATTTGTGTTTTTAGTATTATGTTCAGGGTGTAGGATTTAGGAGCCTGAAGGTAGCTTCTGACGGCTAAATCCTGTATCTTGTGCTGTGAAAGGAGTAATTGTTTTGCTCAGAATTGACAGTGTAAATAACGATAAAATAAAGCTTGCGATGAAAATTGCAGCGTCTTCAAAAAGCAGAAAAAAAGAAGCTATGTTTTTTCTTGAAGGGCTCAGACTATGTCGTGATGCCGCTTTTACGGATGCACAGATAGTGTGTGCTTTTTTTAGCCGAAATGCTGTGGAAAAGTTCAAGGACGATGTTGATTTTATAGCTTCAAAATCCGTTTCTTATTATGAAATCAGTGAAAGCGTTGTTGCAAAGCTTGCACAGACGGAAACCTCTCAGGGATTTTTCTGCTTGTGCAGAATGAATGCTTGCAAGGGTGAAATCAGTAAGGGTGGAAAGTATATTGCTCTTGAAAATATACAGGATCCTTCAAATCTCGGTGCAATAGCAAGAACTGCTGAAGCTCTCGGTATTGACGGAGCGATTATTTCAGGCTGTTGTGACCGTTACAGCCCTAAAAGTCAGCGTGCTTCAATGGGCTCGCTTCTGAGACTTAATATAATAGAGGTTGATGATATTTGCGAGTATCTTTCCGGTCTTAAGGAAAATGGCTTTAAGCTTTATGCTACCACACCTGATGAGAGGTCTGTAAAAATAACTGATTGTGATATGGAGGGCTCAGTTGTTGCCGTTATCGGAAATGAAGGTAATGGGGTAACCGATGGAGTTTTTGATATTTGTCAAAAGGTTACGATTCCTATGCTCGGCAGGGCGGAATCACTGAATGCATCAATGGCAGCTGCAATAACAATGTGGGAAATGATGAGGTAAAAATGGATAAAAAGCTTTATTGGCTGTGGCTTCAATCAAAACTCGGTGCCGCATACAATGTAAAAGAATTATTTAAACATTTCAGCTCACCTGAAGAGCTTTATGATGCTGATGAGGAAACGCTGCAGGCTTCTTCGTTTCTTAAGCACAGACCGGCTGTCAGAAAAAGTCTTATCGACAAAAGCATTGATGAAGTACAAAAGATTGTTTCTGATTGCAGAAAATATAAAATCCATATTCTTACACCTGAAGACGCAGAATATCCTAAGGCTTTACTTGATATTGAAGACTATCCTCTTGTTCTTTATGTAAGAGGTGATATCAGTGTTCTTAATAACAGCTTTTCTATCAGTGTTATCGGTACCCGTGAACCTTGCCTTTACGGTGAAAATGCTGCTAAAACAATCGTAGGCGGTCTTGTCAAAGAAAATAACACCCTTATTGTTAGTGGCGGTGCTCTCGGTATTGACAGTATTGCTCATAATGCTGCTATAGATAACGGGGGTAAAACCGTGCTTGTTATGGGATGCGGTCACGGAGCGAGGTATCTTATGCGTAACAGTGAGCTGAGAAAAAGCGTTTCTGAAAACGGTGCTCTTGTTACTGAATATCCACCCTTATCACCTGTTGAAGAAAAAACTTTCCCTCAAAGGAACAGAATCATTTCCGGTATGACAAGGGGAGTTGTGATTATTGAGGCAGCAAACAAAAGCGGAACCTTCAGCACTGCAAAGCATGCTATGAGACAGGGGAGAGACCTTTTTGTTTTGCCTGGAGATATTGTCAGCGGTAATTTTGACGGTTCTAATCAGTTGCTCAGCGAAGGAGCAAAGCCTGTTTTTTCTCATATGGATATTCTAGCCCATTATTTCCCCGGCAAATATAAAAGGGAAGAAATTCTTGAAAAGAACGGGAATGCATTTCCTCTTATTGATGTTGACTCTGATAACAGCAGAAAATCAGCACGAAAAAAAGAAAAGCAACCTAAAATAGTTATAAATACAGAAAAATTTGAAGAAAAAAAGGAAATTTTAAGAAAAAATATTCCTGATACTATTTCTAAAAATGCAGAAATAGTGTATAATATAATGTCCGACGGTGTTTTGACTTTTGATGAAATTGAAATCAGATCTGATTTGGAAACACGAAAACTTCTTTCTGCTCTTACCGAACTTGAGCTTGAAGGTGTTATTACTACCGACGGACCTGACAGATACATAATCATCTGAATTAAAATCTAATTGTGAAAAGGTGAAAAATAAATGGCAAATCTTATTATTGTGGAGTCACCCTCTAAGGCTAAAACTCTTAAGAACTACCTCGGAAGCGGCTACAGTATTGTTGCATCCAAGGGTCATATCAGAGACCTTCCTGCGGCACGACTCAGCGTTGATGTGAAAAACGATTTTGCTCCTAAATACAGCATAGTAAAAGGAAAGGAAAAGCTCGTCAAGGAACTTAAATCTGCTGTTGCTGAAAGTGACGAGGTTTACCTTGCAACTGACCCTGACCGTGAAGGAGAAGCAATTTCATGGCATCTTGCAGAAATTCTTGGTCTTGACCTTAATAAGCTTAACCGTGTAACTTTTAACGAAATTACAAAAACAGGCGTAAAAAACGGTATGTCAAACCCGAGAAAGGTTGATCTTGACCTTGTTAACGCTCAGCAGGCAAGAAGAATTCTTGACAGACTTGTGGGCTACAAGCTCAGTCCGTTTGTTTCTCAGAAAATCAGAAGAGGTCTTTCTGCAGGACGTGTACAGAGCGTAGCTGTCAGAATGATTGTTGACAGAGAGAATGAAATAAGAGCCTTCAATCCTGAAGAATACTGGACTATTGAAGGTAAATTCGGCATTTCAAGAAAAACAATCACCGCTGATTTTTACGGTGATGAAAACGGCAAAATAAGTCTTAAGAATGAACAGGAAACGAATGAAATTCTTGCCCGTCTTGAAGGAGCGTCATATTATATCAGCTCACTGAAAAACGGTACAAGAAAGAAAAATCCCGCACCTCCGTTCATAACTTCCACTTTACAGCAAGAAGCCGCTAAGAGACTCGGTTTCAGAGCGGAAAGAACTATGAAAATTGCTCAGGAGCTTTATGAAGGTGTTTCCGTTGAAGGCTACGGCTCAATCGGTCTTATAACATATATGAGAACTGACTCACTGCGTATTTCCGAGGAGGCAAGACAGGCTACTGCTGAATTTATTTCAGAAACTTACGGTGAAAAATATCTTCCCGAAAAGCCGAGATATTATAAATCAAGAAGTAACGCTCAGGACGGTCACGAAGCGATCAGACCTTCAACAGTTTCTCTTACACCTGAGAGGGTGAAAAGTAGCCTTTCAGCTGAGCAGTATAAGCTTTACACTCTTATCTGGAACCGTTTTGTAGCTTCAATGATGGCTTCTTGCATACAGAATACATCAAAGCTTGAAATAAGAAGCACCGAGTCAGGTGAGCCTGAAGAAAAGTACTGTGTATTCACAGCAAGCGGATATTCCGTTAAATTTGACGGCTTTACTGTTCTTTATAATGTTGAGGATGACGAAAAAAGTAAGCTTCCCGAAGGTCTTACAAAGTCTGAAAGTGTAAAAAATAAGGAGCTTAATAAGCTTCAGCATTTCACTCAGCCTCCCGCAAGATACACGGAAGAATCCCTTATCAAAACTCTTGAAGAAAACGGAGTCGGCAGACCGAGTACCTATGCAACAATTATTTCAACTATCGTAAAGCGTGAATATGTTGAAAGAAAATCAAAACAGCTTGTTCCTACAGAACTCGGAGAAGCAATAGTAAACCTTCTTAAAGAGAAGTTCAAAAACATTGTCAATGTTAAGTTTACCGCTCAGCTTGAATCTGACCTTGACCTTGTGGGTGAAGGCAATCTTGACTACATCCGTATGCTTCACGAATTTTACGATGATTTTGAGGTAAATCTTCAGAAGGTAAAAAAAGAGATGGACGGAGTCAAAATTCAGCTTCAGGAGGATATTACTGATATTCCTTGCGAAAAATGCGGTAGAATGATGGTTGTAAAAACAGGACGCTTCGGTAAGTTCCTTGCCTGTCCCGCTTATCCTGAGTGTAAAACCACAAAGCCTTATGTTGTTGAAACGGGTGCAACCTGTCCTGTATGCGGCGGTAAGGTTATTTCAAAAAAATCCAAGAGGGGATACACCTTCTTCGGTTGTGATAATTGGCCTGAATGTAACTTTATGACATGGGACAAGCCTACAAGTGAAAAATGTCCCAATTGCGGCAAATCTTTATTCAAAGGCAAAGGCGGAGTTCTTTCCTGTCTTGATGAAAATTGCGGATATAAGGGAAAAGCTAAAAGAAAAAAGAACACAGAAGAATAAAATTTATAAAAACAAGAGGTGAAGATAATGAATGAGCAGGTAATAATAGTCGGCGGCGGACTTGCCGGTGTTGAAAGTGCCTGGCAATTGGCAAACAGAGGCTTTAAGGTGAAGCTTTATGAAATGAAGCCAAAAAAATATTCTCCTGCTCATCATCTTCCTTCTCTTGCTGAGCTTGTATGCTCAAATTCACTTAAAGCCAAAAGACTTGAGTCCTCGGCAGGCCTTCTAAAGGCAGAAATGCGCCGTCTCGGCTCAATATGTATGGAATGTGCAGATTTGTGTGAAGTTCCTGCCGGCGGTGCTTTGGCTGTTGACAGAGATGAGTTTTCACGATTGATAACCGAAAAAATCACAAATCACAAAAATATAGAAATTATCAACGAGGAAATTACTGAAATACCGGCCGGTAATGTCATAATAGCTGCTGGACCCCTTGCTTCTGATGCCTTGAGTGAAAGTGTTGCTGCTGTTTGCGGCGACGGTCTGCATTTCTTTGATGCAGCGGCACCGATTGTAACGCTTGAAAGTATTGATCCTGAAAAATCCTTTACTGCTTCCAGATATGAAAGGGGCGGAGAGGATGATTATATCAACTGCCCGATGAATAAAGAGGAATATGAGGCTTTTTATGAAGAGCTCATTAATGCCGAAGGTGCTTCCCTTCACGCTTTTGACAAGCGGAAGGATTTTTATGAAGGTTGTATGCCTATTGAAGTGCTTGCTTCAAGAGGTAAGGATACTATGCGCTTCGGACCGATGAAGCCTGTTGGCCTTCGTGATCCGAGAACAGGTCACAGACCCTGGGCAGTTCTTCAGCTCAGAAAAGAAAACAGCAAGGGAACGCTTTATAATCTTGTAGGATTTCAGACGAATCTGAAATTTCCTGAGCAAAAAAGGGTTTTCTCTATGATACCGGCTCTTAAAAATGCCGAATTTATGCGTTACGGTGTAATGCACCGCAATACATTTATTGATTCACCGAGACTTCTTAACGGTGATTTCAGCTTCAGAAAAAGACCTGACTTATTCTTTGCGGGACAGATTACCGGTGTAGAAGGTTATATGGAATCTGCAGCATCCGGAATAATGGCAGGAATTAATATGTCAAGAAGGCTTCAGGGTAAGAGCATGATGATTTTACCTGAAACTACAATGATTGGTGCACTCAGTCATTATATCAGTGATGAAAGTGTGGTAAACTTTCAGCCTATGGGTGCAAATTTCGGAGTTTTACCCCCGATTGAACCTAAAATCAGGGATAAGAAAGAGCGATATATGGCTTTGGCGGTAAGAGGTATTACTGCATTGGAAGATTATCTGAAAGGATGTGAAGAGGAATGAATCTCAGCGAATTTGAAAATAAAATAGGTTACACTTTCAAGAATATCCGTCTTCTCGAAACTGCTCTGACCCATTCTTCTTATGCTAATGAAAAACAGACCTTAAGAGATTGTAACGAAAGACTTGAGTTTTTGGGCGATTCCGTTCTCGGTGTAATAACAGCAGAATATTTTTATCACAATGTAAAGCACCTTCCTGAAGGAGAAATGACCAAAAAAAGAGCTGCATGTGTGTGTGAAAAATCTCTTTACGGATTTGCTAAAGAAATTGAATTAGGTAAATATATTTTTCTTGGCAGAGGTGAGGAAAATACCGGTGGAAGAAACAGACCCTCAATTCTTGCTGATGCATTTGAGGCTGTAATTGCTGCTATTTATCTTGACGGCGGACTTGACGAAGTAAGAAAGTTTGTTCTTGATTTTATTAAAAAAGCCGCAACACAGCAGATTAATATCCGTGATTATAAAACCGAGCTGCAGGAAATAATTCAAAAGAATCCCGATGAACACCTTACATATGTTCTTGTTGGTGAAAGCGGTCCTGACCATGATAAACGCTTTGAGGTTGAGGTTAACCTTAACAGTAATGTTATTGGTTGCGGTAAGGGAAGAAGCAAAAAGCTTGCTGAGCAGCAGGCGGCAAAACAGGCTCTTGAGCTTATGGGGATAAAAAGTTGAAGCATATAAATGTAGCTTTGTTTGTTCCTGATATGGGTTGTCCTCATCGTTGCATTTTCTGCAACCAGAAAACTATTTCCGGCAAAACCATACCACCAACATCTGAAAATGTAAAACAGGCAGTTGAAACAGCTCTCAGAACAGCCGATTGTAATGAAGGTGAGATCGCATTTTTCGGTGGCAGCTTCACTGCAATCGACAGAGATTATATGATTGAGTTGCTTAAAACCGCAAAGGAATATATTGATAGGGGCCTTTTTAAGGGAATAAGAATTTCCACAAGACCCGACTGTATAGATGATGAGGTTTTATCTGTTTTAAAGCATTACGGTGTAACGGCTATAGAACTCGGATGTCAGAGTATGAATGATGAAGTGCTTGTTTTAAATAAAAGAGGACATTCATCAGAATGTGTTATTTCAGCTGTTGAAAAAATAAAGAAAAATGGTTTTGAGCTCGGAGTTCAGATGATGACGGGACTTTACGGTGATAGCCATTCAGGTGCAATTGAAACAGCTAAAAAGCTTATTTCTCTTTCACCTGATACTGTTAGAATATATCCTACGGTTGTACTTGAAAATACGGAACTTGAGAAGCTTTTTTTTGAAGGAAAATATGTTCCGCAAAGTATAGATGAAGCTTCTGATTTGTGTTCAGAGCTTATGCTGATGTTTCACGAAAAGGGGATAAAGATTATCCGTGTCGGTCTTCATTCAGGCGGAAATGTTGAGGAGGGCTTTGTGGCAGGTGTTTATCATCCTGCTTTTCGCGAAATCTGTGAGAGTAAAATTTATCTCAGAGTAATTCTTAATGAGATTAAAACTAAAAATATAAAAGAAAAAAATATTGAAATTTTCGTCGGCAGAAAATTTGTTTCACAGCTGACGGGACAGAAAAAATGCAACATAAAAAAGCTGAATGAACTCGGCTTTAAGGTCAGTATAGTGCAAAATGATTTTGAAAAGTATAAAGTAAGTGTGCGAGGTTAAAAACTATGACATTAACAGCACTTGAAATGCAGGGCTTCAAATCCTTCCCTGAAAAAACAACGCTTAACTTTGGCAAGGGTATAACAGCTGTTGTCGGACCAAACGGTAGCGGTAAAAGTAATATTTCCGATGCCGTGCGTTGGGTACTTGGCGAGCAGTCAAGCAAGTCTCTGCGTGGTTCAAAAATGGAAGATGTTATTTTTGACGGAACAAAAATCAGAAAAGCTCATGGCTTTGCACAGGTAACTCTGCGCCTTGATAACAGAGACAGAGCCCTTAAAGGTTATGATACCGATGAGGTTTCTGTTACAAGAAGATATTACCGCTCCGGTGAAAGCGAATATAAAATCAACGGTGCCACCGTACGACTCAAGGATGTTCACGAGCTGTTTATGGATACAGGTCTCGGAAGAGACGGTTATTCAATGGTCAGCCAGGGTAAAATTGCCGATATGGTCAGTGGTAAGGGTAAGGAATGCCGTGAAATGCTTGAAGAGGCAGCCGGTATATCCTCATACCGTTACAGAAGAAACGATTCACTTAAAAAGCTTTCTCAGGCGGAAGAAAATCTTGTACGTCTAAGAGATATTCTCACTGAGCTTGAAAGTCGTATCGGACCTCTTAAGCATCAGAGCGAAAAGGCTGAAAAATTTATTGTTCTTGCTGAAGAGAAGAAGAATATTGAAATCGGATTGTGGCTTTATAATATCGATAAGCTCAAGGCCGATATCAGTGCTCAGCAGGATAAAATTGCTATTGCACAACATCAGTATGACACGGCTGAAAAGGAGCTTTCTGAAATTGAAAAGACCATTGAGCAGTGTATTATTGATACTCAGAATATTAACATCAGAATTGACGAAATCAGAAACAATATATCTGAAATTGAAGAAAAGGCCGCATCATCAATGAGCGAGCAGGCAGTTCTTCGCAATTCAATTGAGCATAATAACGAAACAATTGAAAGAATAGGCCGAGACAGAGACGACTCTGAGTCAAGCCGCAAACAGCTTCTTAAAGAGATTGAAACTGAAGAGAAACTGATTTCACAGATAAAAAGAATCCGTGATGAAAAAAATGCTGAGCTTGAAAAAACAAAAATAACACTTCTTGAAATGCAGGCAGAGGGCGGAAATCTTGATGAAGAAAGCACTTCACTTTCAAGAAGAATTGCTGAAATTACAAATGAGCTTTCCGATGTAAGAATTGTTTATTCAACACTTCTTTCATCTGTTACTGAAATCAGAACAAGAGTTGAAACTGTAGAAAGCCTTGTTAAAAGTAAAAAAGAAACAGTAAATGAGCTTTCGACACAATGTACTGCTACAGAAAAAGAAAAGCAGGCTTGTGAAGACAAAATTACTGAAAGCGTTAATGCTGTTAACGGATACACTCTTCGCTATAACAGTAAAAACGAAAAAGCAGATGAGCTTAAAAAGTTTCTTGATGATAAAACCTTTGATTTACAGAGAACTTCTTCAAAAATTAAAATGCTTGAAGAGCTTGAAAAGAATATGGAAGGCTATTCAGGTGCTGTAAAAAAGGTTATCGGTGAAAGCCGCAAGGGCGCGCTTAAGGGTATACACGGTACAATTTCTCAGCTTATTTCAGTAAAATCTGAATACGCCGTGGCTATTGAAACTGCTTTGGGTAACGCTATTCAGAATATTGTTACAGATAATCAGAATGATGCAAAAAATGCTATTAATTTCCTTAAAAGTGCTAATTTAGGCCGAGCAACATTCCAACCTATTTCTGCAATCAAGGGTAAAGTTCTTGATGAAAAAGAACTTGATGATTGCTACGGTTATGTTGATATTGCAGTAAATCTACTTACCTACGACAAGATTTACGAAGAAATCATTTCATCGCTTCTCGGTAAGGTTGTTGTGGCTGAGGACCTGACTTGTGCAATTGCAATAGCTAAAAAATATGATAACCGTTTTAAGATAGTAACTCTTGATGGTCAGGTTATAAATGCGGGCGGTTCAATGACAGGCGGCTCGCAGGCACAGAGCACGGGTATCCTTTCAAGAGGAACCGAAATTGAAAAGCTTAAAGAAAAAAATCAGAAGCTTACTTCTGAGCTTACAGAAATGCAGGATAGCTATGATAAGCTTTGTGCGGAAATAAGAGTTCTTTCTGCTGAGCTTGATAACGAAAAAGCTGAGCTTTCCAATTTACAGGAAGAAAGAATACGCATTGAAGGTGAATATAACCTTGTTTCACAACAGTTAATTACTGCAAAGAATGATCTTTCCGAGCTTATCAATGAAAAGAACAGCTCTGATGAAAGAATTTCTGTTTTGCAAAAATCCATAGAAGAAAAGAAAGCTTACAGTGATAAGCTTTCCGCTGATATTCATGCATCAGAACAGAGACTTCTTACTCTTTCAGGCAGAAAAACTGAGCTTTCACAAAAGAGGGAAGAGATTTCCACGGAAATTTCAAAGCTTAATCTTGATGTTCACGGTGCTGACAGAGACCTTGCTGCAAGACAGCAGGCACTGGGACTTTTAAAAGCCCGACTTGTTAATCAGGAAGACAGAGACAAGGAACTCGATAAGGAAATAGAGTATATTCTTAACAAAAATAAAGAAATTGAAGCTGAAATTGAACAGCTTAAATTACTTACAAAAAATCTTCACAATGATGTTGAAAGGTCTAAAGAGGATATCTCCTCGCTTCATAAAAAGCGTAGTGAAATTGAAGGTAAATCCCAGCTTCTTCGCAGTCAGGAGAGGGCAAGAACATCTGAACGTGAACAGATTGGCGGAGAAAAAGCAAGGCTTGAAGAACGCCGTGAAACAATGCTCAGAGAATATGACGATATTATAAATAAGCTTTATGACGAATATCAGCTCACTAAACGTGAAGCAGAAGCATTAGGTGAAAAGCCTGAAGATCCTAAGGGCGCACAGAGAAGATTACAGGAGCTTAAAAACTCAATACGTCATCTAGGTTCAGTAAATCTCGGTGCAATTGAAGAATACAAGGAAGTCAAAGAGCGCTATGAGTTTATGTCAGGTCAGGTTGAAGATGTTGAAAAGAGCAAGAAAGAGCTTATCCGTCTTATTGAAGAGCTGACTTATAAAATGAGTCATCAGTTCCGTGAGCAGTTCTCAAAAATCAATGAAAACTTCAATGAAACCTTCCGCGAGCTTTTCGGTGGCGGTAAGGCAGAGCTTATACTTGAAAATCCGACGGATGTACTTGAAAGTAATATTGACATTAAGCTTCAGCCACCCGGTAAGATGGTTAAGCGTCTCGATTCACTTTCAGGCGGTGAGAAGGGACTTTCAGCAATTGCGTTGTTATTTGCTATTATGAAGGTTAATCCCGCACCTTTCTGTATTTTTGATGAGGTCGAGGCGGCACTTGACGATGTAAATGTTTCAAGATACGCTCAATATGTAAGAAGAATGACAGAAAATACACAGTTCATTCTCATTACTCATAGAAGAGGTACAATGGAAGAAGCAGATATGCTTTACGGCATTACAATGCAGGAGCAGGGTGTTTCAAAGCTCCTTGAGCTCAAGACTGCAGAGCTTGCAAAAAAATTAGGTATAACACAGTAAGGAGTATATAAATGGGTATATTCAAGAAATTTGGTTTCGGACTCAAAAAAACCCGTGACGGTATGACAGGCAGAATCGAGGATGTTCTCGGTGCTTATGAAGAAATTACCGATGATCTTTTTGACGACCTTGAAGAGGCTCTTATTATGGGTGACGTTGGCATGAAAACCGCAACGGATATTGTGGAAGAACTCAGAAAAAGAGTAAATCATAACGAAGTGCGAAATCCAAAGCATGCAAAAATGATTATTTCTGATATTATTGCCGATATGATTGACGGCGGTGAGGATATGGGGCTTATCACAGTTCCTTCTATTATTCTTGTTATCGGCGTTAACGGGGTTGGTAAAACCACAACTATCGGTAAGCTTGCTGCTATGTATAAAAGTCAGGGTAAAAAGGTTGTTTTAGGTGCGGCAGATACATTCCGTGCTGCAGCTATTGAACAGCTTGAAATCTGGGCTGACAGAGCAGGCGTTGATATAGTTAAGCATAAAGAAGGTGCTGATCCTGCAGCGGTGGTTTTCGATACGATTTCTGCAGGTATTGCCCGTGACTGCGATATTATTATCTGCGACACAGCAGGCAGACTCCACAACAAAAAGAATCTTATGGACGAGCTGGGTAAAATTTACCGTGTTGTTGAAAAGGAATTACCTTATGCTGACCGTGAAATTCTTCTTGTTCTTGATGCTACAACGGGACAGAATGCGGTAAATCAGGCTAAGGAATTTATGAATGTTGCAGAGCTTACGGGTATTGCCCTTACGAAACTTGACGGTACTGCAAGAGGCGGCGTGGTGCTCACAATTAAAAATGAGCTTAAGCTTCCTGTTAAGTTTATCGGCGTTGGTGAACAGATAGACGATTTACAGCCCTTTAACCCAAAGGTGTTTGCAAAAGCATTGTTTGAGGATACATCCAAGGTTGAGGAGGAATAAGAATGAAAATCCTTATTGCTACTCATAATAAGCACAAGCTTCAGGAAATGGCAAGAATTCTTGAGCCGATGGGATATGAGGTTGTAACAGACAGAGATATCGGTATTGAACTTACTGATGTTGAAGAGAATGGAATAACTTTTATTGAAAACGCAAGAATCAAAGCAAAATCAGGTTGTGATGAAAGCGGACTTATCTGCATAGCCGATGACAGCGGACTTTGTGTGGATGCTTTGGACGGAGAGCCCGGTGTCTACTCAGCAAGATATTGCGGTGAACATGGTAATGATTCAGCAAACAATGAAAAGCTGCTTTTGAAGCTTAAGGATGTTGCTGATGAAAACAGAACAGCACGATTTGTTTGTGCTATTTGTGTCTGCTTCCCGGAAGGCAGTGAAATTACAGCCGAGGGTGTTTGCGAAGGTAAAATCGGTTACGAATACAGAGGTAATAACGGTTTTGGATATGACCCCTTGTTTATGGTAGGCAATAAAAGCTTTGCTGAACTGACTGCAGAGGAAAAGGATGCCATAAGCCACAGAGGCAACGCCTTAAAGAAATTAAAAGAATTATTACCGACAGTATAATAAGGAGATTAATAATGACAGGTAAAGAAAGAGCAAAGTTCAGAGCACAGGCAAATCACCTTGAACCTCTTTTTCAGGTAGGTAAGGGCGGTATGTCTGATGCACTTATCAAACAGACAGATGATGCTCTCAGAGCAAGAGAGCTTATAAAGGTTAAGGTTCTTCTTGAATCCTCACCTATTACACCAAGAGAAACAGCTGATGCACTTGCTGCGGCAACCGGTGCAGAGGTTATTCAGGTTATCGGCGGCGTAATTGTACTTTACAGAGAAAGTAAGGAGCTTAAAGAAAAAGCCGCACAGAAAGAAAAGAACATTAAAAAAGCAGCAAAGCTTCAGCGTGAAAAAGCTATTGCCGAAAAAAGGATAATAAAAAATTCCGTTTCACAGGTAATGCAAAGGGCAAAAGATAATGCGTATAGGTATTTTTGGCGGTACTTTTAATCCGCCTCATTACGGTCATTTAAGACTTGCCGAAGAAATGAAAACTGCTGCTTTTCTTGATAAAATATTAATTATTCCAACATCAACTCCACCCCATAAGGTGAGTTCTGATCTTGCTTATGAAAAAGACAGATTTGAGATGTGTCGCTTAATGTTCAGCAAGAAGTATTTTGAAGTCAGCGATATAGAGATCAGGCGAAAAGGAAAAAGCTACAGCATCGATACCGTAACTGAGCTTAAAAGGTTATATCCCGATGATGAACTTTTTCTTATTATAGGTTCAGATATGCTGCTCAGCTTTCACAAGTGGTACAGATTTCAGGATATTCTTAATAGTGTAACACTTTGTGTTGCTACAAGAGAAGATGAAATTTCAACGGAAAATCTTTTGCAATATGCTAATGAAGCTTTATGTCTTAAATACGGTGAAGTTATAATTTCACCTGTTAATGCTTTTGTCTGCTCTTCAACCGATGTAAGGAATAAAATCAGGGCAGGTGAGAACACAGATTCACTTCTGCCTAAAGAAATCAGAGAATATATTATGGAAAATAATCTTTATAAAGATAAATATGCGGATATAAAAAAGCTTTTGAATGAAAGGCTTTTAGAAAAAAGATACATCCACTCACTTAATGTTGCTGACAGTGCCGCTGTGCTCGCTGAAAAATACGGTGCAGATAAAGATAAAGCCTATTTTGCAGGTCTTGTTCACGATGTTATGAAAAATGCAAGTGAAGAAGAACAGTTGCAAATAATGGAAAAAGGTGGTATAATTTTAAGCCGCACGGAAAAACTCAATAAAAAGCTCTGGCACGCAATGGCAGGCGAATGTTATCTGAGGCTTGAAATGGGGATAACGGATGAAGATATTCTTAACGCCGTAAGGTATCATACAACCGGAAGGGCCGGAATGAGCCTTCTTGAGAAGATTGTTTATATTGCTGATTACATTTCAGAAGAAAGAGATTATGATGATGTTGATGTAATGCGTGACCTTTCTTTGAATGTCGGACTTGACGATGCAGCTTTGTATGCACTCAAATTTTCATTTAAATCACTTTCAAAAAAAGAAAAGCTTATCCATACAGATAGTGTGGAATACTATAATGAACTGATAATTCATAAGGAGGAAAAATATGACAGAACTTGAAACCTTGAAAGAAATAGTCAGAGTTCTTGATAAAAAGAAGGCAAGAGACATCAAAGCTATTGAAATTACTGAACATTCAATAGTTGCAGATTATTTTATCATCTGTTCAGGTACATCCAATACTCATGTCAAGTCCCTTGCAGATGAGGTTGAATTTGAACTTAAGGAAAAAGGCGCTGCACCTTACCATATTGAAGGTAAAGCAACGGGTTGGATTCTTTTGGATTACAACAGTGTACTTGTTCATGTGTTCACAGGTGAAACAAGAGAGTACTATAATCTTGAAAGACTCTGGCAGGACGCAAAAGAAGTTGATATTTCTGACGTAATAACTGAAGATTAAAAAAGTATATTATTTAACGGAGTGATAAATTTGAATTACGATTTTAAAAATGCCGAACAAAAATGGCAGGACAAATGGGAACTGTCAGGTGTATTCCATGCAGAGGACAACTCAGATAAGAAAAAGTTCTATGCTCTTGTAGAGTTCCCTTATCCCAGCGGAAGCGGTATGCACGTAGGTCATATCAAGGCTTATTCAGGTCTTGAGGTTGTTTCACGTAAGCGCAGAATGGAAGGCTATAATGTTCTTTTCCCTATCGGCTTTGACGCTTACGGTCTTCCCACTGAAAACTCAGCAATCAAGACAGGTATCCACCCCAGACAGCTTACTGATAAGAACATCGAAAAATTCTCATCACAGCTTAAGAGGGTAGGCTTCTCTTTCGACTGGAACAGAGTTGTAGATACAACTGAGGAAGGATACTATAAGTGGACACAGTGGATTTTCCTCAAAATGTTCGAAAACGGTCTTGCTTTCAGAGATAAGACTCTTGTTAACTACTGTCCCTCATGTAAGGTTGTTCTTTCCAATGAAGACTCACAGGGCGGCAAGTGTGATATCTGCCACAGTGACATTGTTCAGAAGTCAAAGGATGTTTGGTACCTTCGTATTACCGAATATGCTGATAAGCTTCTTGAAGGACTCAAGGAAGTTGATTATCTTCCCAACGTTAAGCTTCAGCAGGAAAACTGGATTGGTAAGTCTACAGGTGCTTTCGTAAACTTCAAGGTTAAGGATACAGAGGAAACACTTAAGATTTACACAACCCGTCCCGATACACTTTTCGGTGTAACCTTTATGGTTATGGCTCCCGAGCATCCTATGCTTGATAAGTATAAGGATATGATCACAAACTTTGACGCTGTTGAAAATTACAGAGCTGAATGTGCAAAGAAAACAGAATTTGAACGTACACAGCTTGTTAAGGATAAGACCGGCGTAAAGCTTGACGGCTTTGTTGCAATTAACCCCGTTAACGGTAAAGAAATTCCTATCTTTATTTCCGACTATGTTATGATGGGCTACGGCACGGGTGCAATTATGGCTGTTCCCGCACACGACCAGAGAGACTATGATTTTGCCAAGGAATTCGGCATTGATATTATCGAGGTTATCAAGGGTGGTGATATTTCCGTAGAAGCCTATACCGGCGACGGCGAGATGGTTAACTCAGAGTATCTTAACGGCTATACTGACAAGAAATCCTCAATTGCAAGAGTTCTTGAAGAACTTGAAAAGAACGGTATTGGTGAAAAGGGTGTTCAGTATAAAATGAAGGACTGGGCCTTCAATCGCCAGAGATATTGGGGTGAGCCTATTCCCATCGTACATTGTGAAAAGTGCGGTATGGTTGCCGTGCCTTATTCGGAGCTTCCCTTAAAGCTTCCTAAGGTTGAAAACTTTGAGCCCGGCCAGGACGGTGAAAGCCCCCTTGCAAAGATTGACGATTTTGTTAACTGCACTTGTCCCAAGTGCGGCGGCGCAGCTAAGAGAGAAACCGATACAATGCCTCAGTGGGCTGGCTCATCATGGTACTTCCTTCGTTATATCGATCCTCATAATGATAGCGAGCTTGCAAATATGGAAAAGCTTAAGTATTGGATGCCCGTTGACTGGTATAACGGAGGTATGGAGCATGTAACACGTCATCTTATCTATTCACGCTTCTGGCACAAGTTCCTTTATGATATCGGTGCTGTTCCTTGTGAAGAGCCCTATGCAAAGCGTACTGCGCAGGGTCTTATTCTCGGTCCTGATGGTGTTAAGATGAGTAAGTCAAGAGGCAATGTTATAGACCCCAACGATGTTGTTGATGTATTCGGTGCAGATGTGCTTCGTACTTATGTTCTGTTTATGGGTGACTATGAGCAGGCTGCTCCCTGGTCAGAAAACTCTGTTAAGGGCTGTAAGCGTTTTGTTGACAGAATCTGGAATCTTCAGGAAATCCTTACAGACGGTGACGAATATTCTGCTGAGCTTTCATCTTCATTCCATAAGACAATCAAGAAGGTTTCAGAGGATATTGAAACACTTAAATATAACACAGCAATTGCTGCTCTTATGACTCTTCTTAATGCTATTTATACAAAGGGTTCAATCAATAAGGCTGAGCTTAAAACACTTCTCCTTCTCACTAATCCCTTTGCTCCTCACGTAACAGAAGAAATTAACGAAGCTGTATTTGGTGACAGTATGCTTGCTACAACTCAGTGGCCTACCTATGATGAAGCAAAATGCATTGATGAAACTATTGAAATTGTTGTTCAGGTTAACGGTAAAGTAAGGGCAAAGCTCAATGTTGCTACTGATATTGAAGCAGATGATGCTATTGCAACTGCTAAGGCTGATGAGAAGATTGCTGCTGAAATTGCAGGCAAAACAATTGTAAAAGAGCTTTATGTTAAGGGCAGACTTGTAAATATTGTTGTAAGATAAGGAATTTTCTTAGAAATATGCAATATTATTGCAGAAATTCTCTTGACAACGAATAATCATTACTGTATAATAGTTTGCGTATCCTTGAATGGAAATATACCCCTGCTAACAGGTAAGGGAGGGAAATATAAATGAGTCAGGTAAAAGTAAAAGAGAACGAGTCACTCGACAGTGCTCTCAGACGTTTTAAGAGACAGACTTCACGTGATGGTATCATTCAGGAAGTTCGTAAAAGAGAACATTATGAAAAGCCGTCAGTAGCAAGAAAGAAGAAGTCTGAAGCTGCTCGTAAGCGCAAATTTAAGTAATTAAGTGAAAAATCACCCGAGGACTTCCTTTCCTTGGGTGATTTTATCGTTTAATTCAGGATGTTTAACAAATAATAACCTAAGAAGGGTTTGATATAAATGCTTGCAAAACTCAGAAACTTTTTTAAAGATAATAATTCGGCCGCTCTGATTATGAGTGAGGAAAATATATGTTATTTCACATCGTTTCATTCTTCAAACGGTTATCTTGTTGTAACAAAGGATAAGTCATATTTTCTTACAGATTCAAGATATATTGAAGCTGCACAAAATAAAATAGCCGCCTGTGAAGAAATACTTCTTATAAAAAATATGAAGGAAGATATTTCTTCTCTTCTGAAAAAAATAGGCGTAAATGTTTTATATCTTGAAGCGGAAAGAACAACTGTTTCAAGATATAATGATATTGTTAAGGCTATGGATTTTTGTGAGGTTGTGTGTGACGGCAAGCTTGATATAGCTATTGATGAAATTAGAAAAGTTAAAACTCAGCACCAGGTTGATTCAATTATTAAAGCTCAGCGTATATCTGAAAAGGCATTTGAGCATATTATTAAGTTTATTTCCACGGAAAAGACAGAAAAGGAAATTGCACTTGAGCTTGAATATTTTATGCTCAGAAACGGTGCTGATGCTCTTTCTTTTGAAACAATAGCTGTAAGCGGAAAAAACAGCTCA
>JAXJQQ010000160.1:0-2436 GCA_036311065.1 Acutalibacteraceae bacterium
ACGGAAAACACGGAAAGATTATTATCCCGAATCCCCATCATTCAAGCGAATGCTTTTTATATGATATTTCCGGAAATATCAAGGAACATTTTGAAGATAGAGAAACGGTAAACGGCTTCACTTATGAAATCAGCGAGGCTATGAGATGCATTAATTCAGGTGAAATCGAAAGTCCCGTTGTTCCGTGGAAGGTTACAATAGCATGCTCTGAAATGTTTGATAAAATAGAAGAAACAAAAAAATAATGAGTATATGAAAACACACCCCTGACTTTCCCGTGAAAGTCAGGGACTTTTTCACCTTATCCTTGCAACTCTATACCATCTATGCTATAATGTCACGGACAAATTCAGCATAAACAGGAGTTAAAATGAAACAACCAATTCAGCTTTCAGATCATTTCGGTTATAAACGGCTTATCCGTTTCACAGTTCCGTCAATTCTTATGATGATTATCACATCAATCTACGGTGTTGTTGACGGCTTTTTTATTTCAAATTTTGTAGGTAAAACACCCTTTGCTGCAGTTAATTTCATTATGCCATTTCTTATGGTTGTCGGTGCTTTGGGCTTTATGTTCGGTACAGGAGGCAGTGCGCTTATTGCAAAAACTATGGGTGAAGGTGACAATGAAAAATCACAGAAGATATTTTCACTTATCACCTATGCAACTATTTTAAGCGGTGTTGTTATTGCAGTTCTGAGCATTGTTTTTCTTCGTCCTATTGCTTCCTTCCTTGGCGCAGAGGGCTCAATGCTTGACGATTGTGTTACCTACGGCAGAATCATTCTTGTCGCTTTGCCTTTTCTTATGGTACAGTATGCTTTTTCAAGCCTTGTTGTAACTGCAGAAAAGCCACAACTCGGACTTATTGTAACCATCATCGCAGGTCTGACTAATTTTGTCGGTGATATTCTCTTTATGGTTGTGCTCAAGTGGGGTGTGCCCGGTGCAGCACTTGCAACAGCCATCGGTCAGATTATAGGTGGTATCATACCCCTTATCTATTTCGCTCGTAAGAATCCGAGTAAATTAAAACTCGGCAAGCCCGAATGGGACAGCAAGGCTCTCGTGAGAACTTGCACCAATGGCTCATCGGAGCTTCTCAACAACATCTCAATGTCAATTGTAGGTATGCTTTACAACGCACAGCTTTTGAAGTTTGCAGGTGAAAATGGTGTTGCTGCATATGGTACAATAATGTATGTAAACTTTATCTTTATTGCTATTTTCATCGGTTATTCGGTGGGCGTTGCTCCCGTAATCAGCTTCCACTTTGGTGCAAGAAATCACGACGAGCTCAAAGGGTTACTCAAAAGAAGCTCGCTGCTGATTACTTCAGCATCTGTGATTATGTTTCTTGTGGCAGGACTTTTGTCAACACCTCTTGCAAAAATCTACGTCGGCTATGATGCAGAGCTTTTGGAAATGACTGTTCACGCTTTCAGAATTTATGCCTTCTCCTTCCTTTTTGCAGGCGTAGCAATTTTCGGCTCGGCATTTTTTACCGCCCTCAATGACGGACTTACCTCTGCACTTATCTCCTTTATGAGAACCCTCGTTTTCCAATGTGCATCAGTAATGCTTCTGCCTCTTGTTCTCGGCCTTGACGGAATATGGATGTCAATTATCGTTGCCGAATTTATGGCTGTTGTTGTAACGGTTATCTTCATCCTTGCAAAGAGAAAGAAATACGGATATTGATGTATAAGTTAAACCCCTGACCTTCAATTAAGAAAGTCAGGGGCATTTCATTCACTAAGCTCAAGTATCATCTTTCCTTGCTTATACGCCAAGGCCTTAAACCGCCACGCACCGCCGTAGGTGTGGGTAACATAAGTTACAACGATATCGGACTGCTCCACCATCCACTTGTTGCGGTAAGATATTGCAAAGCGTTTAGGGGTAGTTTCAATGCCTTCAGGAAGAATGGTATTTGAATAGTCATCATACTCGCTTTTCTTCGTTGGCAGATATGCTAAAACCACACTGTAAGTTATAGGATAAACTTTAGATAGCTCCTCAAGTTGCCGGCGTACCATAGTGTCGAAGTTGCCATTGCTACCGACATAAAAATCCGTTGCACCGTGATTTTCAATCAAATCAACAAGAGTCGCCCGTAAGGACGGCTCAATTTCTTTTGGTGTGTCCTTGTGACCGAAGAAGGTTACCGTCATAAATATTCCTCCAATTTACAAAACCCACCGAAGTCAAACTCGGTGGGCTATCTTATGACCTCGCTATCTCTGTTGACCCACTTAAGGGTGTAAAGCTAACCTTTAATTAAATTGTGTGTATAGCGGTCATTAAGATTAAAGTTAACCAAATCTAAACCAAATAGAATAGATATGATTAACTATTATATCTAAATAAATGAGATATGTCAACATATATTGATAATTGATTTAGATAATAATACTACTTGTATTTAGTAT
>JAXJQQ010000161.1:0-4409 GCA_036311065.1 Acutalibacteraceae bacterium
AGATATACTACGCTGAATGACCTGTTCGATTTATGGAAAACACTGAAAAGAGGTCTTAAGGATAATACCTTTCAGAACTACACTTATATGTACGACACCTTTGTAAGACATGTTATCGGTGATGAATTAGTAACGAAATTCAAGAAATCTGATATTAAACGTTTTTACAATTATCTTGCAGATGAAAGGTGCCTGAAAGGTTCTACCATAGACAGCGTTCATACTGTACTTCATCAGGTATTTGATATGGCGGTTGATGATGACTATATACGAAGCAATCCTTCAGATAATGTATTGAAAGAACTGAAACAGACGCACTTAGCTAAAAGTGAAAAGCGAATGGCACTTACAAGGGCTGAACAGGACCTTTTTCTTGATTTTCTTAAAAACAGCAGAGTGTATAATCATTGGTATACTATTTTTGCGGTAATGATTGGCACAGGTCTCAGAGTAGGAGAGGTGACGGGCTTGCGATGGTGTGATATTGATTTAGATAAGGGAATTATTGATATTAACCATACTCTTGTGTATTATTCTCACAGAAGCGAAAACAGTAAGCAGGGGTGTTATTTTAATGTAAATACACCTAAAACTGCCGCAAGTAACAGACAGGTGCCAATGCTCGATTTTGTTAAAGAAGCTTTTATTAAGGAAAAAGAGGTGCAGGAAATTCTTGATATAAAATGCGAAGCTAAAATCGATGGATATACAGATTTTATATTTGTTAACCGATTCGGTAATGTCCAGCATCAGGGTACGCTTAATAAGGCTATCAGAAGAATCATAAGGGAATGCAATGATGAGCAGTTTCTGAAAAGTGATAATCCAAAGGTGCTTCTTCCTCATTTCAGTTGCCATTCTCTTCGTCACACCTTTACAACGAGAATGTGCGAAGCTGGGGTTAATGTGAAAGTGATACAGGACACACTTGGACATACGGATGTTTCTACCACTCTTAACATTTATACCGATGTTACAAAGGAACTGAAAAGGGTGGAGTTTGAAGGTCTTGATAGGTTCTTTAAAAATGCATAATAACCGGTTCTTACTACACTTACTACAAAACTTACTACAATTAACACGGCGGTTATAGTTGTAAGTAGTAAAATATAGAAAAAAGCGAAAAAATGGTTGTGCTTTTTCGCAGGTTATAGAAAAATACAGAAGGATATAAATTGTGGGGAGTCGGGCTCCCCACAATGAAGTCGTTGGATAAATAAAACTCCCGAAAACCCAGTAAAATCAAGGGTTTTGAGAGATAGCGAAAATGTAAAAAGTCGGTTTTACGACAGATTTACGACAAATGAATATGTGATATAGCAAAGCAGGACGGTATTTTTGCCGTCCTGCTAAATTTTTATATGATAAATATATTAATAAAACTTTTAATTTTTTTGTGTTACTTTTTGCAATTTTTGTAACTATATAATAAAGAGGATAAATAGTCTTCTTAACTAATATTTATATAAGAGGAGAAAAAAAGGATGTCAAACATTAAGAGAAAGGTTTCATTTTATCGTCTGTCAATTGCCAAATATGTTGAAAATCATGCGCAGAGAAAAATAACAAGAGAATATTTATCAAACGAAGATATCGAAAAAGTATTTGAAAATATAATTAAAAAATGTATGTACGAGTTAAATGATAATCATTATGCGAAAGAGGTTAGAACGAGTTCCAATAAGTATATTATAGAGATAATTAATTATAATAATCATATGGTATTTGCGAAAATTGGTATGCAGAATGATTCTAATACTGTAGCTCTTAGAGATCAAAATACTTTAGAATCTGAAAAATTACAAATGAAAGAAAGTCAGTTGTTAGAGTTATACACATATTTTCTTATAGATTTTAAAACAGGAATATTGGCTTACATTGGTATAAATGGAGCACCAAAAATTTCAGCAATACAGAGTCTTTTCAACTCTTATTATACAGATACAGACAAGTATGAAGCAATCATTTGCACAATAATGACAAGAGATGTTTTAAAGACTTTAACCAAAAAAGGTACCATAAGCAAGATACAGCTTTCTGTTGCTGTTCCTTCGGATGGAATGATTAGTGAAGTTTTAGGACCTTCTACATCAGCATATGATGAAATGTGGAATATAAAAACGAGTACAATTACTTATAAGATTGTTGCCCCAAGAAATAGAAATATCTTTTCTTCTAGTGACAAACTTGGTGAGTTAATGGATAAAGTAAAAGCAATATATGGAGATAAACTTAAAGAGTTTAGGGTGAATGCCAAAGATGGGGGAGAGGATACACAAACCTATGATTTGTTAGAGTATAACTTTACAAAAACAGTATCATTGGGTGATGGTGATTATTCAACGTTATCTGAAGAAGAATTTAAAACAGCCTTAACTGCAATATATGAAAGTAATAAAGAGGAATTGTTAGAATATATTAGATGAAACGGAGGAGATATGTGTGATTCGAAAGAAAAATTGGCTTAAATTGATAGTCATAACCGTTCTTACTGTTGCATTGGTACTTTTTCTTATATATAAAAAGTACATTGATATTAACAATATAATTGTAATGGGTGATGATTATCAATATAATGCTATTTCCTTATCCTCAATTATAGGTGGTTTCTTGTTTACAGGTATAGGCATTTTAATATCTGCAATTGATAAAGAGCGAATTAAAAGACTTTGGGAGCATAATTATTTAGACAATTTATATCGCTCATCTTTTGGAGGGATTTTATGTAATGTATTTACTATTATTTTAACCTTTGCTTATTTGTGTTTAACATTGAGTGAAAAAATAAAGATCATAATTATATGTTGTCAAACAATTTTAATTGTTTTGGGTTTAGTATATTTCATTTGGTGTGTAAAACAACTATTGTTTATTTTGAAAAGAATGAAAGATGGTAAATAAATATATTTTTCACACATTCGACAAAACTCACACCTCCTTGTACAATGGTCTTACCAAAATACAAGGAGGTCTTTCTATGTCATTACCCAAACATATCACCAACGAACAAACAGGCATAAGGATAACGATGCTTAAAAGTGAAATCATAAGTATTTTTGAGGTTTGCTGACTGTCCTTGTTGAAGCTGTAACCCGATCTTACACGGTAGTAACCGCCTGAAAGAATACTGTTAAGATACTCTGTCGCTTCAAGGTCTGCTTCATCGCTCATTTCACCGTCATAAACTATGTTAAGCTCTTCATAGTCATGCTGTTTGCCCGTTATGATATCCATACCTGTAGAGGTAGTTACAACGCCAAATTTACTATGATTCATCATAGTTTCAGAAAAATTATCGGATTTAATTATGATGAAGCTTGGCCTTTCAATAAATACGGTGTTGCTGTGGTTCAAAATGTCGGAGAAGATGACTATCTTATAGATATGGAAGGTAACGAAATCCCGGGAAGCTAAATACTAAAAATATAAGAGACTGTTAACAGATTCAATTCTGAGAACAGTCTTTTTTTATATCTGATGCTTCTTTTATATTTACTCCTTTTTTTTTCGGTTTAACTAAACAAACTATAAAAAGCAAGTAGAAAAAGGTTCAAATATTCGCTCTTTTATTGTAATATAAAGAAAAATTACTTTAAGAAATAAATTTGTAAGAACTTTGTAATAGGTTTTGTGGTATTATAATATCAGTGTAAGAAATCAAAGGGGTAGAAAGATGTTGAAACAAAAGAAGTTAAACAATAAACAGGGCATCGTATATATTTTAGTGATACTGTTTTTGGTGCTTTCCGGTATATTGCTTGTTACATCAGTTATGAACAATTCTCAGGCAGAATGGGCAATTGTACCTGACATCAGACTTGTAGGTGAATACAAAATCGGAGACAGTGAATGGAAGCCTATTGTTGAGGGGGAGCATATACCTGCTACAAAAGGCGATGTTATGTTAAAAGGTGTGCTTGAAATCTGTGACCCTGAAACAAATGATTTTTACGGAAAGCTCACTAAAGGCTCCTTGGTCTCTTTTACCTTCAACCACGTAAATCTTGCTTTGACCGAAAACAATAAGATAACCGAGGTATATGACATAGAAAATCCTGTTATCGGTGAGGATGCCTGCGGATATAACAGTATGGTGGCAGAATATAGCGGTAAAGACGGTTATTTTGAAGGGATTATCCGTAACTATCACAGATTCGGAAATGAAGGTGCTGTTGATGAGTTTCTTTCTTCAATGAAGCTTTATGCAAGTGATTATTCTGAAAAAACAGCTCTGCGTTCAGGTAAGGACGAAAGAGTTGTTGCAATACTGATTATTATTTCAGCACTTCTTGTTCTGGGTATTGCTATTTTTTCTTATATGCTTGATAAAAATAATTTCAAAAATTATTTATTTTGCGGATTTCTGATACTTTCAGCAGGACTTTTCTTCCTTTTTACCTCAGAAGCCA
>JAXJQQ010000162.1:0-5819 GCA_036311065.1 Acutalibacteraceae bacterium
GCATTCAGGATCTTCTTCCTCTTCTTGAGCAGATTATGCACGCAGGCGGCAAGCTCATCATCGTTGCAGAAGATGTTGAAGGCGAAGCTCTTTCAACAATTCTTGTTAACAAGCTTCGCGGTGTATTCACCGTTGTTTGCGTAAAAGCACCCGGCTTCGGCGACAGAAGAAAGGAAATGCTTCAGGATATTGCAATTCTTACAGGCGGTCAGGTTATCACCTCCGACCTCGGACTTGAGCTTTCAACTGCTACACCCGATATGCTCGGCTCAGCAAAGCAGGTTAAGATTACAAAGGAAAACACCACAATTGTTGACGGTGCAGGCGACAAGGACCAGATCAAGGCTCGTATCGGTCAGATCAAGGCTCAGATTGAAGCTTCAACATCAGAATTTGACACAGAAAAGCTTCAGGAAAGACTTGCAAAGCTTGCAGGCGGTGTTGCAGTAATCCGTGTTGGTGCCGCAACAGAAACCGAAATGAAGGAAAAGAAGCTTCGCATTGATGATGCTCTTGCCGCAACAAAGGCAGCCGTTGAAGAAGGCTCTGTTGCAGGCGGCGGTGTTGCACTTCTTAACACTGTTCCCGCAGTTACAAAGCTTTTGGAAGAAACTGAAGATCCTGACGAAAAGACAGGTGTACGCATTGTTCTCAAGGCTCTTGAAGAGCCCGTTCGTCAGATTGCAAAGAACGCAGGTCTTGAAGGCTCAGTTATTGTAAACGAAATCATTTCCTCAGGTAAGGTAGGCTACGGCTTTGACTTTGCAAAGGAAACATACGTTAATATGGCTGAAGCAGGTATTCTTGACCCCACAAAGGTTACACGTTCAGCACTTCAGAACGCTTCCTCAGTTGCAGCAATGGTGCTCACAACTGAATCACTTATTTCTGATATCCCCGACCCCGCTGCAGACGCAGCAGCAGCCGCAGCAATGGCTCAGGGCGGAGGAATGTACTGATAAAAAAACTTCCCATCGGTTTTACCGATGGGAAGTTTTTTATGATGCGAAGGCTTTTGTTGTGTATTCCTGATTATTATTTTTAACTGTCGGGTTACCCTTATAATTCATATCTGCATAAAAATATATAGCTGAGGTGTCCTCTACTGTAATTGTCTTTGAGCCTGTGGTTGAGACCTTACCTTCATAAAACACGCTTACATAAAGTCCTTCATAAAGGTCAGGTATTTTAACCTTGGAATCAAAATCAAGAGAAACATATACCTTTTCGGCAATTTCACTCATCTTGCTTGTTTTTAATGGCTCAACAACTGCATACTTACCGTTTTTGTTAACACTCAGCACCTTGCCGTCGAAACACCCCATATTCTCCGGTTGTTCATCCGAGATTATTTCACCGGTAAGAGAATCGAACACTGTTTTTTCAACTATCTGTCCCGAATCGTATCTTTCTTTGATAAAAAATACAATGTTCTCAGTTTCAGAATATCCGGTACGGCAGAGATAACGCACACCGTCCTGAAGCTCCTCGTAATAACCGATATGGCAGTAATTTATGCTACCCTTCTGTTCAAGTATTCTGTTTGAAGCCTCAACAGAAACGCCAAGGTCAGTCAGCGCTATTCTTTCAACATCACTGTAAGAGCCTACTTTTTCAGTTCTGCCATTTTCTTTAAGATAAGCTTCAGCATATTTACGGCACTGTTCGTCAAGGCTCTGTATGTCCTGCTGTTTAAATGATATTGCTCTTTTTCTGTACCTTAACGGAAACAGACGTCTTACGGAGTCGTCAAGATGTGCACCATCCTCGGTATACTCCACATCCTGAAAAATATAACCTTCATCAGTTTTAAGGAAGGTCATAACACAAGCTGTACTGTGTCCGCCCTTCTCAACGAACCAACCGTTATCAAAACCGTAGGATGAATAAGCTTCAAGCACATAAGCCTTGACTTTATCCCCCTTTTTATCGGTACCCATAATTATGTGTCCCTCAGCAGGGCATTCACCTAACCAATTTTTGTTGCTGTTAATTGAAAGTATAGCCTTGGAAACGGCTGTATCAAGGTCAGGGCTTGATATTGTATTCTGTGAGAAATAATTTTTCAGTATCTCACCGTTAAGCACCCCAAAGGTGGATGTATAACCTCCGCTTTCGGAAATAAACCACATCTGGTTGCAATCCTTATCAAATCTTATGACATCACCAATCATTGAGCCTGAAAATTCAAGTGCTATTTCATATTCTGTAAGCTCGGAAAGAGCTTCAGGTGAGTGATGTGCATAAAACCCTTCATCAAAACGAAGCTGCATAAGCATATTTTTTAAGGACTCAATTTCTTTCTCATCTTTCGCTTCAAGAATTATATTATTATTCTTAACAAGTCTCATGGAGGTAATATCCGTAAGTAAGCCCTTTGTTACAAAAGCTCCTTCGCTAAGATCTAATATTGTTATACCTTCACCGCCCGGCACTGCCTGTGGCTTTGAAACATCGTTTTCATCAATAATTTCAGGCTTACTGAAAACATACTCAGAGTATTTTTCAAGCTTCATTGAGATATCTTTTCCCGGGATTATTTTATAATAGGATGAGAAATCATTATTCTGGCCGATTTTTTTAACAGCAATATCAAAAACTACCTTTGAATTGTTTTTACGGAAGGCATACACCTTTATTGTAGTTTCAGTGATGTCCTCAGCAATTGAAGGACTCCATATAATTGTGGGATTCTTGTGAGCAACATCGTCAATCTGTGCATTACCGTTGTCAGCTTCTATTTTTTCTATCTCTTTTACTTCATCAAAATAAAATGTCAGAAAAGCGTCAGAGGAATGACTTGAAAGAGGAATGTATTCCCACACGGAATCTGTAAAGGTATATTCGTCCTTTTTAAAGAAATCCCTTGCTTTTTCACAGTTGAGCACAACGTAATCACTGCTTGAAACGGAATAGCTGCTGTTACCCTTCTGGATATACATTTTCTGAAAATCATCGTGGAATACGACAATCACGTTATCAAATTTATTTGAATATATTGTAATTATTCCGTCATACTGAATTTCAACCATATGGTCAACGGAGCCTATAGGAAGCTTACTGATTTTCACATCCTGAAGAAATTCTCTGACAAAGCTCATACCGTTGTAATCGGAAACGCTGTAGCTGTAATTGTCGTTGATGCCTCTTTCGATTTTAAAGCTATATCCGTCGACAACAATATTTTTCATCGGGAAGAAGGTCTCGTCAACACCTTCAATACTTGTGTAGCTTCCGCCGTCATTCACATCAATCGGCTCCGTCATAAAGCATACACCAAGGATTATGCTCGCCAAAAGAGCTATCGCAATCACCCAGAAGGCAGGCTTTTTGTAATTCAGAACAGATTTTATTCTTTGCTTTACACCTACTTCACCAAATGCAACGGGACAAGCGGTTATAAGCTTCTGAGGTGCTGAACAGGATAAAAGAGCTTCGGAATACTTCTTTTTATCCGCACCTTCCATATCCTTTATTACCTTTTCGTCGCAGGCAAGCTCAATATCACGGCAAAGAAGAATATAAGAAAGCCACATAACCGGGTTAAACCAATAAACCGAGAGAAGGAGAAAGCCTAAGGGTTTCCACAGATGGTCCCTGCGCTTTAAATGTGATTTTTCGTGGGCGAGGACATAATTTACCGTTTCTTCATCCATTCCTGAGGGAATAAATATTTTAGGTTGAATCACGCCAAAAATAAAGGGTGTGTTTATTTTATCGCATATGTAAACATTATCCTTCAGATTCAATGAAACCTTTATTTTAAAGTATATACGCAAATAGCTTATAACCGCATAAAGAAGCATAAGCACAACACCGCCGAGCCACACAAAAGACAAAAGAAGCATATCAAACTGAAAAGAGTCAACGTTTACGGTAACTTCTCTGTTCAGAGTGTCAGAAAACACGGGATTTGATACAAGGTCAAAGCTGACACGGTCAACAACCTTTGTGGGGTCAACGGTAAGAATCTCAGAGGGCACCACCTCATTGTTGGGAATAAGACTGAAATTACTTTCAATTGAAACAGGACACAGAAGCCGGACGGCAACCAACGCCCAAAGAGCTACCGTTAAGGCTTTGGGTGCTTTTTTGAAAATCAGGCGGAACAAAATCACCGCAACAGCAAGAAAGCTTGCAGAAACACTTACATTCAACAGCTTTAAAAAAACAGCATCCACTGTTTACACCTCCTCAAAAGAGTCAATCATCCTTCTTATTTCGTCCATATCTTTTTTTGAAAGGGCTTTTCTTTTTGTAAAGGCGGCAATAAATGCAGGCAGAGAGCCTTCAAAGGTTTCTTCAACAAATTTTTCGCTTTGCATTGAATAGAATTCATCCTTTGAAATAAGGGAAGTTACTATCCCCTTTTCATTTTGGAAAATTCCCCTTTCACAAAGCTTTTTGAGCACCGTGTAAGTGGTGCTTTTTTTCCATTTAAGCTCACTATCGCATTTTTTAACAAGGTTGCCTGATGAAATCGGTTCATTTTCCCAGATGATATCCGCAAAACGGGATTCAACAACACCTAATTTCATTTCTTCCATAAAATTCACTCCTTTGGTCTATTTATTGTAGACTACGTTCTTAGTCTATCACCAATAGACCATTTTGTCAACAGGTTTTACAAAAATTTTTATTTTAAGGTTAAAACCGACTTTTTGAGCAATAATAAGGCTGAAATACTAAATGAAGGTAGTGATGATTATGAGTGATTACATAATCGAGATGCTGAATATAACAAAGGAATTTCCCGGCATTATTGCAAACGATAATATTACCCTGAGGCTTAAAAAGGGTGAAATACACGCCCTTTTAGGCGAAAACGGAGCAGGTAAAAGTACCCTTATGTCGGTGCTTTTTGGTATGTACGAGCCTGAAAAGGGTGAAATAAGAAAAAACGGCAAGGTTGTTAAAATCAAAAATCCAAAAGATGCAACAAGGCTGAATATAGGTATGGTGCATCAGCATTTTAAATTGGTTGACGTGTTTTCAGTTCTTGATAATATTATTCTTGGCTCGGAGACGGTAAAGCTGGGTTTTCTGCAGAAAAACAAAGCGAGAAAAAAGGTTCAGGCACTTTCAGATAAGTACGGGCTTTCCGTTGACCTTGACAGCAAAATTGAGAATATTACCGTTGGTATGCAGCAAAGGGTGGAAATACTCAAAATGCTTTACCGTGAAAACGAAATACTGATTTTTGACGAGCCTACGGCAGTTCTCACCCCGCAGGAAACGGGCGAGCTTTTAAAAATAATGCGGTCATTCAGAGACGAGGGAAAAAGCATACTTTTTATAACTCACAAGCTTGATGAAATTATGTCCGTATGCGACAGAGTTACGGTGCTCAGGAAGGGTAAATACATCGGTACTGTTGACACAAAGGACACAACAAAGGGCCAATTATCGGAAATGATGGTGGGGCGGCCTGTTGAGCTGACGGTACAAAAAGAAAAGTCCGTGCCTGACAGAGATGTGCTGACTGTAGAAAACCTTACGGTAATATCAAAAAACAACAAGAATAAGCCTGTTGTTAATAATGTATCCTTTACTGCCCGTTCAGGTGAAATTCTTTGCATTGCAGGTATTGACGGCAACGGACAGACTCCCCTTGTTGAGGCTATAACAGGTCTCAGAAAAATACACAGCGGAAAAATTTTGCTTGAAGAAAAGGAAATCACCGAACTTTCCGTAAAGCACCGCAACGATATCGGCATCAGCCACATACCAGAGGACAGACACAAGCACGGACTTATACTTGACTTCTCCTTAAAGGATAATTTTGTGCTTCACAGTTACAAGGAAAAAAGATTTCAGAA
>JAXJQQ010000163.1:0-20077 GCA_036311065.1 Acutalibacteraceae bacterium
ATCCAGAAGCAGCTCAAAGTCGTAAACAAGATCCTGCACCTCGTGATTTACGGTGCAGATATATGCACCCTCAAAAATCTGACGGCAGCCTCTTACCGAAAGTGATTCGGGATTGCGCTCATCGTCAGGCTTTGAACGGTTATAGCCCATCATTTCAAAATGAAGGGTTTCTTTGTCGTTTATGTATGGAGAAAGAAGCATTCTTTCTCTGTTAGGGTCAACACCGCCAACATACCTGCCGTTGACCTTAACGCAGATTTCCGCCGCAGTTTTAAGGCTGAACCATAGCTCCTTACCCTGAAGCTCTTCAGGAATGCTGACATCAGCTTTGATAAAAGCAGTGCCGTCAGGAGTGAAATACATATCACCCTTTTTCAAGGGTCGGTAATCATCACTGTAATACTGAAATTCCATCTCGGATACCTGACGGGCATCTCTGATAAAAAGATTTTCAATTTCCCATTTTGAAGAATAAATATGTCTTTTAAGCCAGCCGAAGCGTAAATCGGTCCACTCCTCGGGACGCATAGAACGTCTTACAACTTTAATATGTGCCATAAATACGCTCCCTTCTTATGTATCCTGAAAATACGGCTTTTTACGAATGGCATTGACCTTAACATTTCTGTTAAGGTCAAGCTTTATCTGTTCTTCTATCCATTGAACGCAGCGGTGAAGAATGAGACATTTTGAGCATTCTCCTCTGAAAATGAGAGTAAGCTCCCCGTCTTTCAGACCGACATATTCAACCCAGCCGCCGTCACCCTGAAGCTTAGGCTGAAGCACCTGTTCAATATATTCCTGAATTTTCATTTTTAGCCCTCAATAACTTTGGAGATTTCTTTTCTGTATTCGCTGAGTCTCTGCTGAGACATTTCCTTGGTCTTATCCTGAATTGAATAGTAAACCTTGATTTTAGGCTCTGTACCTGAAGGCCTTACAGCCATCCATGATCCGTCCTTCAAGAGATATTTGAGCACATTTTCCTTGGGAAGGTCACGGACACCCTTTTCAAAGTCAACAACTTCACGGATACCGTCAAAAAGGTCTGTACCCTTATTTCTGAAATAAACCATAAGCTGCTGAATCTTCTCGGCACCGTCCTTACCCTTTAAGGTAAAGGAATCAAGGTGGTCAAGGTAATATCCGTATTCGTTATAAATCTCGTTAAGTCCGTCAACAAGGGTCATACCTCTGTTTTTATACCATGCAGCCATCTGGCAGATAAGCATTGATGACACAACAGCATCCTTATCTCTTGCGTGAGTGCCTACAAGGTAGCCGTAAGATTCCTCGTAACCGATAACGAACTCCTGCTCACCTGATTGTTCGTATTTGTTCATCTTATCGCCGATATACTTGAAGCCTGTAAGGGTTTCTTCAATCTTAAGGCCGAAGGCTCTGCCGATATTTGCTCCAAGGTCTGAGGTAACGATTGTTTTTACAAGGGTTGACTTTTCCGAAAGAGAAGCCTTTTTCATTGTAAGCACAAAGTTTACAAGAAGAGCACCCGTCTGATTACCGGTAAAGAGAACATAGTTGTCTCCGTCCTTTACGGCAATACCTACTCTGTCGCAGTCGGGGTCAGTACCGAAAACAAGGTCAGCGTCAATTTCCTTTGCCTTTTCAATTGCAATGGTAAGAGCATCCTTTTCCTCGGGATTAGGACTTCTTACGGTTGAGAAGTTACCGTCGGGCATTTCCTGCTCCTTTACAACAGTAACATTCATATTCTGGATCATATGTCTTACGGGGATATTGCCCGTACCGTGAAGCGGAGTATAAACAATTTTAAGGTCGCTTTCTTCCTCATAAAGGGACTGCTTTTTGATTGCTTCGTAATAATCAGAGAGAACCTCTTCACCGATCATTGTAATATTTTCGTCGCTTTCTGAGAAGGGAATTACGGAAAAATCGGTGATTTCATTTATAAAGCCGATTGCTGCCTTTGCATCATCAGTGCAAAGCTGACAGCCTTTTTCGTCATATACCTTATAGCCGTTATATTCCTTGGGATTGTGGGAAGCGGTGAGCATAACGCCTGCCGTACAACCGAGATGCTTTGCAGAAAATGACAGCACGGGTACGGGTACAAGTGTTTTGAAAAGGTAAACCTTAAAGCCGCAGGATGCAAAAATACCTGCTGCAGTTTTTGCAAAGAAGGCTGAATTGTTTCTTGAGTCATAAGCTAAAACAACCTTGATTTCGCCTTCATTTATACTTTTAAGGTATTTAGCAAGTCCGTAGGTTGCCTTACCTACGGTGTATTTATTCATTCTGTTGGTGCCCGCACCCATAATACCGCGAAGTCCGCCGGTACCGAAGGCAAGCTCCTTATAAAATCTGTCTTCTATTTCTTTTTCATCAGTTATGCTTTCGAGTTCCTTGCGGGTTTCCTCGTCAAAGGTGAGCCACTGTTGATATTTTACCTTGTAGTCCATTAAATCACAACCTTTTAGATTTTTTGCTTCTGCTATTCTATTTAAAGAAGCCAATACATATTTATTTTATCACAGTTCATTTTATTATACAAGAATTTATAATAAAAAAAATCAGTTCTGCCAAAGCAAAACTGATTTAAAATGCATTTATGATTTGGAATATTCTTTTTCCGAATCTTCCTTTTCGAGTTTTTTGTTCAAAACACTTATTTCTTCACGGAGTGATTTGATTTCGTAAATCGCAAAACCGATAAGGGCAATTATTATTCCAAGTATGCCACCTATGACCGCATCAACAATCTCAAACGTTCCGAAAGCGACGGGAAGCCAACCGAAAAACAGGAACGATGCAATAGAGCCTGCAACTATTTTCCACATAAAAACCAACTCCTTTTTTATTGTGATAAAATTATAGCATTTATTTTTAAGCTCTGTCAACCAAACATTAAAAATACCCACAAATTAATTGTCAAAACAAGTACACTAATTGTCAAAAATGGTCATTGACATTGCTTTGCCATAAGCCTATAATATCGGGGTTGCAAAACTTATTTAAAAAGAAGGTTTAAAAATGGAAACTCTTTTATCAATCGCAATTGCTCTTTCAGCAGGACTTATTATGTCCCGTGTTGTAAAACCGCTTAAGCTCCCTGCCGTTACCGGCTACCTTGTTGCAGGTATTCTTATAGGTCCCTACTGTCTCGGTAAGCTCGGATTTTCAGGGCTCGGCTTCGTCTCTCATGAGGAGGTTTCTGCACTGAGTGTTATGAACGATATGGCTCTTGGCTTTATCGCCTTTGCAATAGGTGATGAATTCCGTATTTCTCAGCTCAAGCACACAGGTAAGCAGGCCACAATAATCGGTATTCTTCAGGCTTTTATCACAACAGTGGTTGTTGATGCTGCCCTTATCGGTCTGCATTTTGTTCTTGGCGAAGAAAAGCTCCCCCTTTCAACAGCTATCATCCTCGGAGCTATCGCTTCCGCAACAGCTCCTGCGGCAACGCTTATGGTTGTCCGTCAGTACAAGGCTAAGGGTAAGCTTACCAATCTGCTTCTTCCTATCGTTGCCCTTGACGATGCTGTTGGCCTTATAATTTTTGCCGTTTCCTTCGGTGTTGCAAAAACACTTGTAAGCGGTGAAACAAATCTTGTTTCAATTCTTGTTGACCCCCTTGTTGAAATTTTTGCTTCGCTTATTGTAGGCGCAATAATCGGCTATATTCTTGCATGGGCAGAAAAATTCTTCAAGTCAAATTCAAAAAGGCAGGCTCTTGTTGTAACTGCTATTTTCTTTGCCGTTGCAATTTCCAAGGTAAAGCATCAGTTCGGTCCTGTTCACCTCGGCTTCTCCCCCCTTCTTGTGTGTATGATGCTTGGTACAATCTTCTGTAATGTATGTGATTTTTCTGCAGACCTTATGGAAAAAACCGACAAATGGACTGCTCCGCTTTTCATTATTTTCTTTGTTCTCAGCGGTGCAGAGCTTGAATTCTCAGTGTTTGCTGACCCTGCCGTTATCGGTATCGGTGTTGCATATATAATCAGCCGTTCCTTAGGTAAATACTTCGGTGCAAGATGGGGTGCAGACCTTTCAAAATGCGAACCCAACATCAAAAAATACCTTGGTATCACTCTTCTGCCTCAGGCAGGTGTTGCACTCGGAATGTCAATCACTGCAATGGAGCTTGGCGAGACAGGTATAATGATAAGAAACATTGTTCTGTTCGGCGTTCTTATTTATGAGCTTTTCGGTCCTCTTATGACAAAGAATGCTCTTATGAAATCCGGCGACATCAGTCCCAAGGTGGAAAAGCCCAGAATTCCTCCCGAAAAAGGCAGAGTATAAACAAAAAATGTCGTTATAAGACAGGATTACTTAAAACAAAAGCTATAGGGAACACTTTCCGGTTAAGTGTTCCCTATTTTCTTTTTTCAGTGATATTTTTGATAAATCAAAAGTGATATTGAAGCCTTGCGGCTTCAGTGTTATTTTATTCGCGTAAAGCTCTCCGAAGGACAATATAACTATGCGAAGCATAATATCACTGCGAAGCAATATCACTCGCCGTATGGCGAATAAAACTGCGGAGTGTCCTTACAAGCACTCCGCATCAGCCGACATTTTTAATTTTACGCAATAACCGAAGCGGCCACTATCAGTGCCGCAAGACCGACCGTACCCCACACTATGGGTCTCCATCTTATCAGCCATTCAAAAAGACCGTGTTTTTTCACAAAGGGATTTCTGATTTTAAAATCGGACACATCCTCATAGCGCATTATACAGGTTTCGTAATTTTCGATATCATTTTCAAAAAGAGTTACGACACGGCTGCCCTGACAGTTTCCGTAGCTGTAAAAGCCTGCCGAAGGCACCTGATAAAGTTTTATCCCCTTATACTCTCCCGAGAAATCATTGGTGTGATCGTGACCGAAAAAGGCACCGATTATATCCCCCGTCATGATCCAGGATAAAAACTGCTCCGACTTCACATCGGGAGGACAGGGTCCCTCTCTGAGACTTCCGCTTCGGATATACTGAGTATCTGCGGTGTAAAAGCTACCGCTGTGTCTGCCGTGACCCTTCACAGAGCTCTTCACTCTTTTTTCATGAGGACGGAGCATTTCATAAATTTCAGGGACAATAATATGCTGAAAAGCAAAAGATGGAATTCTTCTTCCGCCGTTGGCTTCTCTTAACTGTCTGCTCTTTTTTTCGTATCGGTCAAGCTGGTCACGGTGAACATATCCGTATCCGCCGCCCTCGCTTTCGTCGGCATAGGGGTTTGAGTCGGCAAACCATAGATTGAACAAGGGCTTTTCACCCTCGGAATCGTATATAAGACGGTTGTAGTTACCCACTCCCGTCATTTCCTCGCCCTCCTCGGCAACACAGCAGGTGTACTTACTTAAAAGAGAGAGGATATGCTTTTTTGCTGTTCTTTCGTTAAAGCCGAACATCTGAAGTCCCTCATGGTCGTGGTTACCGAAAACGAGAGCAAAGGGCACCTTTTTACTTTCAAGCATCTGACCGAGCATTTCTATAGCTTCGTTTATTTTCCCTTTTGTCACACCGGGATATTCACCCGTTATATTGTCACCGAGAAGCACAACAAGGTCGGGCTGCGCTTTTTTGTAAGCTCCTTCGATATGTGCCTTTGTCCACCTCCACTCCCTGCCGCTTAAATGGATATCGGCAAGTATAAGGATTGTGAACTGACCGTTCCTGAATTTAAGTTTCATAAGTTAAACCTCATAAATCATCAGAGGGCTGTTGCTATCGCCAACAGCCCCCTTTTATTATTTCTTTTTCTTCGGAAGCCTTGACTTTATCTTTGAGAGAAATTCATCAAGCTTTTCGAATTCCTTTTCAGCTTGCTCTGCATCCTTTTCGAGTCTGTTTTCCATGTCGTAATAAAGAAGGTCACAGCCGCATTCGGGACATTCCTGCTTTATATAAAAGAAACTGAGCTTTTTTGAGCATTTGGGACATCTGTTTTCCATTGCCTTACACCTCCGCACCCATTTCATGAGAGAGCTTCTCTCTTTTTGCTTTGATTTCAGCCTGGACTGTTGCGAGCTTATCACCCTCAAGATCATAGAACTTATAAGGAACAAGTGCAAGAAGACCGAGAGTTGTAGGAATAACTGTAATAAGAGCCCAAAGCCAGAACTGAGTATTGATGGGTGAATTTTCTGCTATTACCATCATTTCCTTTGCTTCATCCCTTACAAGGCCTACAACGGGAATAAGAGCTGTGCCTATTGCCGTTGCAAGGGTGCCCGTAAGCTTACCCATAAAGGTGAGAACGGAGAATGCCATACCCTCGTTTCTCTTGCCCGTTTTCCATTCCATATAGTCAACGGTTTCACTTATCATCTTTGTGGGAATAACTGACTTGATGGAGCAGTTGATTGCATTGGATACACCGTGAAGCATAAGAAGTGGCACAATAACTGACATATTAGTATAATGTCTGCTGCCGAGGATAAACACAAGAGCAGTTACCGTTGCGTGCATAAGTGATGACCTGATAACAATCTGTCTTGAGGTCCATCTCTTTTCAAGAACTGTCATAAGAGGATATGTTGCCCAACCCATAATTGTTCCCGGTAAGCCTGCAAGAAGTGAAAGGCTGTTGACACCGAGTGAAAGTGTATAGAAATAAACACTGAAGGTTCCGCCTATGCCTTCAATTGTTGAAATAAGGTTTGAAAGCATAATAAGAAGAAGCGGTCTGTTTTTGAACATAAATGCAAAGCATTCGCTGAGCTTGGGCTCGTCGTTTACATAAGCCACTCTTTCCTTTGTTTTTGTGCCCGCAAGAGAGAACAGATACATACCGAGTGTACCTGCAACAATACTCAGCACAAGGAAAACCTGAGAAAGTGAAAGAGGGATAACACCGTTATTTGAAAGGTCAATACAAACAGTGATTATAATACCGGGAATACCGCCTAAAATACCCGAAACAAGTCTTGCAGACTTGATAACCCTTGAACGGTCAAGAGGACTGGGTGAAATAGCGGAGGAAAGTCCCCAAAAGGGAATATCACCTATTGTGTAGAAAAACTCCCATATGAAATATGTAATGCACATATAAACGACCTTCATTCCCTGAGAAGAGCCGCCGAGGAATACGGGACCGCCGAAAAACAGCACCGTAACAATACCCAGGAAAATGGGAGTGAATATAAGGTAAGGTCTGAGCTTACCGTAGCGTGTTCTTGTTCTGTCAACAACGGCACCCATCAGCGGATCGTTAAAGGCATCCCAGAATGCCATAACAGTGAGCATACCTGCAACAATGGATTCGGGCACACCGAAAACGCTTACAAGAAAAAATGAGCGCTGAGCCGTCATCATATTGTAGCCTATACACTGACCGCCGTTGGCTATACCGTAAAGCAGCGTTTCCTTAACACCGACATACCGTTTTTCTTTTCTTTCATCTGCCATAAATATTTCTCCTGTCATTTTGTATATATGGGAGCAGTGAGAGCAAGAAGCATATCCTGCTTCCCGTCAATACTGCCCCACAGCTCAGCTGAATACCACTGTGAGGATTTAAGCGTAAGAGTAAGTTCATCTGTAAAGGGGTATTCTTTTTCACCTTCAGATGAAACGATTACAATTTTATCAGGTGTGATTTTTCTTTCTGCATCCACTCTTTCGTGGCGGGAAAAATCAGTAACAAAGCTTAAAGATTTGTTTCCCGCTTCAATTGAGTCGCCTATTGTTTCGCCATCCTGAGTTTTAAAATAAAACAAGGGACCTGCAGAAACCACTGTTCTGCCTTTTTCAATTGCAGTTTTCATTTCAATATCGGAAAGCTCTTCACCGCACAAAAGATAAGTACAGGCAGAAATGAAGGTGTTCGCCCTTTTTCTGTGCCAGTCTCTGCCCATTGTGGGAGTTATGCGGTAGCCCTTATCAAGAAGGCTGTGCCACAGCTTTCTTGCTCTTTTATTCGGAGCATTGAGATAAGGTGCACCCTCGGAGAAAATCTCCATATAGTTCACATTTTCCCATTTGCTTATTTCATAATCCCAACGGCCTCCGGTACATATAGGTGTTCCTAATTGAAACGGGTGTGCAATACCCACAATTCCGCCGCTTTTTCTCAGAAATTCAATCGGCTCATCTATGTTATCAAAGCGGCGCCAATCAGTGAATTTATCAGTACCCAGACAAAGCATATGTCCGTGATAGGTTGTGTATTCTATGCCTCTGAGCACAACGGGAAAGCTGCTGTTTTCTGTTTCAGCCCAACCTGAAACAGTGTTGTGGTCCGTAAGGCAGATGCCTCTGAGCTCCCTTTCCTTTGCGGTAGCAAGAAGCTCAGGAACGGTAAATCCGCCGTCAGAATGAAGAGTGTGGCAATGAAGCTCACAGGGATACCATTTCATATTTCTTCCTCCTCGGCTTCAATTTTCACCTTGCATATAACCTTATCGGTAACTATGGCGTGTATATCAAGGCTGAGAGTCCACTCACCGTTTACAGGCTTACACTTTATAAAGCCCGGTGAAGCAAAAGTCTCACCTATTTCATGGTGCTGTTCACTGTCCTGACGGTGAGCGGCACCTACATAGCCCCCGGGGGAATTCAGTGAAAGGGTGACAAGATTTTTTAAAGGCATAAATTTGCCGTAATCCGTGTATGCATCCACATCATCGGGAGCGTCTTTCAATATATTTTCTTTTATGAGCCTGTTTGATTTTTCTTCATCCTCAAGAATTTTAGGTGAATAGGAATAGGTTATAAAAAGCTTTTTTATGTTTTCGGAAACTGCAAAAGGAATAGCGACACTTTTTTTTGTATCCGAATCCTTAAGCGTAAGCTCTTTTTCTATAAGTAATTTCATAATCAGTCTGCCCACCTGCCGATGTATTTTTCATATCTTTCACTGTAAGCCGTAACAAGCTTTTCAGCTATGGGGTAAGAAGCAACAAGAGGATGCACCGTAAGAGCCTTGACGGCCTTACTGCGGCTTTTTTCCATTATAGCTTCAACAGTTAGGTTTTCATAGTGCTTAACTGCACAGATGAGATTTTTCTGCATTTCGGGTACATTATCTATCTTATGAGGGTGAACACCGTCTTTATCAACAGTGCAGGTAATTTCGCATACATCCTCAGGAGAAAGAAAGCTGAGTGCACCCTCATTAGGTACGGAAAGCACCATCTGAACTGCCTTGCCCGTATTTTTGGCTTTTATGTAATCAAGAGCTACTGCGGCATAGCTGCCGTTTTCGGGCTGAGCTATGTATTCTTCAACAGAGGGAACGTTGAATTTTTCCGTTCTCTCCTTACCGCTTTCAATTGAGAAATAACTGTTTTCACGCATTGCGTAATGACTCATAAAGCAGTAAAAGGCTTTATCAAATTCATTATCAATATCAATTTTTCTCATTTCCTGAAGCATATGCTCATTGATTTCGAGTATGGTCTCCCCTCTTGTTTTTGAGCTTTTAAGAACAGAGCTTACCGCTTTGTCACGGTAATGGAAGAAGTAAAGGTATTCGTTTGGAATAAGGTTATCGGAAAGAGGAAGAATTTCTTTATCGAAAAGTCTCATTTCAGTATCCGTATAAAGCTTCGGGTGGCTGAGAATCTTATCAGTTACATCATCTTCTCCCTTTTTGAAATTCATAAACCAGGAAAGATGATTAAGACCGAAGCATTCCATTGTAATTTCTCTGTCACCCGTCATATCCCTGACCTGACGCAGAAAACCCGAAGGTGCATCACACACGCCGTAAACATTGCTGTAGCCCATTGTACGCAGTGCCTGAGTTACAAGTCCGCTGGGATTGGTGAAGTTAAATATAGGAGCGTCGGGCTTGGAAAGCCTTTTTGCCTTTTCGCAGTAATCAATAAGCGTATGGATACTGCGAAGGCTCATTGCAAAGCCGCCTGCGCCCGTGGTTTCCTGACCCAAAACGCCTTCATTAAGAGCTGTTCTTTCATCAAAAACTCTGCCGCTGTCACCCTCGGCACGGATAGTTGTTATTATAAAATCCGCATCCTTCAGTGCTTCTTCGGCATCGGACGTAAGGCTGAATTTCAGCTCGGGATTGATTTTTTCGGAAATAACCTTTGCAATTTTTCCGTATATGTAAAGCTTTTCCTCGTCAATATCCATAAACACGGTTTCGGTAATACCCGTTTGAGCTGCACCTAAGGCTATTGACTTTGCGAGAAAGGGTGAGCGGACTCCGCCACCGCCTAAAACTGCTAATTTCATTATATTATTTCTCCTGTTCAAAATCTGTAACTGTAGTTATTATCGGCTTGCCGTCTCTGTCAAGAAGCGGAGTAAGACCGCCTGCATAACCCTGAGTAACCCACATATAATTTACACCTGTTTTTTTATCAACAATAACCTGAACATTGTTCATCAGACTACTTTCTTTTTCAGCTATAATGAAACGTTTATCCTTTTTGCTCATTGTATTTTCACATCCTTGACGAATCATAATTTATTGGAAAGGTTTATTTTTTCAACAATATCTCTGTCAGGAAAATCAAGAAAAATCCAGCCTTTGCGTTTTTTCAGCTCATATTCCCTGAAATATCCGTTCATTTCCTCTGCCGTTTTCGCTAAGGTTTCGCCTTTTTTACGGTAAGAGGTTGAAATAAAATGAAGACAGAATTCATCCTTCGATGTTTCGCATCTTTCAAGAAAGGGTCTGGCACTCAGGAACCATTTTTTCTTGCAGTCAAGGGAATATCTGTCCTGAATTTCTGCTTCAAGCACTTTCGGTTCAACGGCTGCCGAATCAACACATAAGACAGTTTTTTCCGTTTTTGTTTTTCTTGCTCCCGCCTGATCCTTCCAACGGGAAAAATCAAGGCCTGCATTAACTCTTTCCATGTACTTACGCCACACCTTGCACCGACGCATAAGCACCGTTTTACCTCTTATTTGTCCGAGGGTGGGATTTTCATTTTTAAGGTACCATTCATCCTCGTTGCCCTTTATGTACTTATTATAAAAAGCAGGGAAGAAGCTGCGTGACATAATTCCTCTGTCCTGCTTTATGCTTATAACAAGGACCTCACGGGGATTATCTTTAAGAAACTCCCTGAAATCTGAAAGCACCGCAGAAAATGTCAGCTTATTTGTTTTTCCTTTATCGCAATAGCAATCGGCAAGGGAATGAACAAGATAAAATTCATTACCTTTTCTGTTTAGTCTTATATCAAAAAGACGGATTCCGAGCTTTAATTGCTCTTTTACCGTAAGGCTCTGACACCTTGCCATATTTTCCATAGAAACAAAGGCAGTGCAACTGTCATGTGTACCCGCAAGATTGATTTCCGATAAATATATACCGTCATCAAGCTGAGATAAAACCATAAGTTCACCGCCTTTTTCATTTATCTTTTTATCAGGCTTCAACAGCCGAAATTGTTGTAAGTCCCTTGCCTATAACACCGATATAGCTCTTACCGGGATTGACCCTGAGCTGTTTACCGTCAGCATTATAAACCTTGATGTTTGAGCTCTCACTCTTCTTTTCCCAGGTAATCTTCTGACTCTTACCGTTGGAGATGTAGTAGCCGGTGCCGCCCTTCCAGTCAATCTCCATAAGAATTGTGCCCTTGTAATTATTTACACTTGTTTCAAGCACAAAAAGATTTGTAAAGCTGAGCTGTTCGCCCGTTCTCTGGTCGATATGACTGTTACCTGAATGCTGCTTTTTATAGGTTTTTGAAGCCTTATCATATGTGAATGTGCTGTAATAGGATTTTGAGTATTGAAGATTAACCTTGTCGCATACGGTATCACCCTTTGTGATTTTACCGTCCTGACGGAATTTGAAAATGGGAGTGTCCTTCTTTTCGAGGTAATCTGTTCTTATATCATACTTTTTAAGAATCTGAGGCATATCGGGACCCTTGAGGAAGAAGGTGTGCTCTCTGCTGTATTTACCTACTCTCTGGGGGTCACGGTCAAAAACAGTTTTATCTGCAATCTGATTACCGTCAATATAATCAATTCCGATTCTTTTAAGTGTAGGCGTGCCGAGGGTTTCGTTACTGCCGAAGCAGAAATAAACCGCATCAAGTCCCTGAGCAAAAATAGGGAAATAGTAACGGCAGGATCTTACCGAGCAGATTTCAGGCATTTTTGTATAATCTGAATAAACTGCCATCATTCTTGTAATGCCGCCTTCAACAAGCATTTCAAACAAAAGGTCAGCCTTACTGATACCGTACTGCGGCAGAGCCTTTTTGATATTGTTTATCATTACGGCAACGGGTCTTTTACCTATTGCTTTTTCAGATAAATCATCAAGTCCCGTAAGGCGGTTTACAATAATTTCCGGCTCGGGAGCTTCAGTTGTTGTAACCATGGTTGTGGTTTCAGGTGCAGTTGTTTCTTCCTCTTTATTTCCACAGGCGGCAAAGCTTACCGTCAATGCAAGAACAAGCATAAAAACAACAGCCATTCTGAAAATCATTTTTGAGTTTTTCATTAGTATCACATCCGCTGAGAATTTTGGGTAAGTCTTACATAGTTTACCCATTATGCAGAATTATAACACTGTTTTTTATATATTTCAACAATATTTGATACATTTTATACAAATTTCACACCTTTTCATACAACATATAGTTAAAACGCAACAAATACGCTCCACACCTCAGGTGCGGAGCGTATTTGTTGCACGGAGTTCAAAACAATAAAAACTCATTCAAATTATTTTATCTGAACAGTGAAAGGAGCCACTGAACAAATTTTCTGAATAACGCTTCAAAAGCATTTTCATATCTGTCTTCTCTGTCGGGATAGAAATCATCTTCAAATTCCCAATCCCTTTCAAGGATTCTTCCGTCGGCTGCAGAGATTTCATAATCGTAATCAACAACACGGCCCTTTTCATCCTCTGCAAGGAAATCAACATTCCATACCTTTCTGCCGTCGTCAACCTCGTATTCAGCCTTTATGCGGATTACCTCCTGAGCCGAATAGCCTGCATCCTTAAGAGCGATTCCCTTCGCCTTATCTGCACTTATATCTGCCGCAAAAGCTGATATCGACAGCGAGAACAGGGAAACTATTGCGAGTGCGATTGCTAAAACTTTTCTTAAATTCTTTTTCATATTGGTTTACCGCCTTTCTTTGATTTTAAAATAATTTTAATTAAGTATTTTTTATGCGTCTGAAGCTGAAAAATTTTTCCTGCTTCGGTGAAGCTATAAATCTGTTATCCCGGTTTTCTTCCACATATACACGGGATTCCTTTTTTGGTTTATGTCTGACTTGTAAAACTGTCATATTAATCATCCTTTCCTGAGATTTATTTTTTGTTTATCTCTGTTTACACCCATATAATACACTGCAAAGATTAAAGAATGATTAGAGAAGACTAACTTTTAAAAAATAAACAAGTTGTTTCCGACTTTCATTTTAAGTTCAGAAACAACTTGCTGTAAAATTTTATTTACTGATAGGGAAAGTTACAAAGAAGGTGCTTCCCTCACCTTCACGGCTTTCAACGGTAACCTCAGCCTTGTGCATAGAAGCAATCTGCTTTACCATGGGAAGTCCGAGACCTGAACAGCCGTCCTCTCTTGAACGGGCTTTATCCACCCTGTAAAATCTTTGCCATATTTTATCTATATGCTCAGGTGCAATACCTATACCGTCATCAGTAACGGAAAGAACAACATTATCTCCGTTTTTCTTAAGGCTCACCTTTACTGTGCCATTTTTCTTTCCGTAGGTTACGGCATTTGTAACAAGATTATTTACAAGCCTTGTAATAAGAGACACATCCATCTCCAGCTTGATTTTGTCTTCTATATCCTTAATAAAAGTAATTCCCTTATCGGAAACTGTTGCAACATCATCACACACTGCAGAAACAAGCTCACTGAAATCCTCTTTTTCAAAATCAGGAATTTCCTTGCCCTGATCCATTCTTGTAAAATACAGAAGCTGAGATACTATCTTTTTCATTGATTCTGCCTGCTTGTACACGGTTTCAAAGCCTTCTCTGTCCTCGTCGCTGATGTCGTCCCTTGAAAGCTGATACTCACACTCAGCAAGAATAACGGAAATCGGTGTTCTGAGCTCGTGGGAAACATCAGATGTAAACTGCTTTTCCGCTTCAAAGGATTTATTGAGCCTTTCAAACATTGCATTGAAATTTTCTCCAAGCCTTACAAGGGCAGGGTCGGTATCACCGACCGTTATACGCTTTGTAAGATCATTGCCGGAACGGGTATGCTCAACCGCTTCACCAAGCTGTTCTATGGGAAGAAGAGCTTTTTTTGCAATAATATCACCCACGGCTGCTGCAAGAAAAATAACCAGTGGAATAAGAATAGTTGCAATCTGCACAACTGTACCCCATACTCCGTCAATACCCGTTGCCTTTGCAACACCTCTTACCCATATATCCTCATAGCCTTTTTCTTCGCAGTAAAACTCAATTTCATATATGGGCTCATCGTTATACTCGTATGCCCTTGCCATAATGAGCTCTGTCTGCTCAGCATTCAGATCACTGTGGTCAAGAGCAATATCGTAGGCCTGACCGTATGTTAAAAGGCAATCCGAGCCGATACCGTTAAGGTCACCGTTATAAGGGGTATAGCTATCAATTCCGTCACACTCGTTACTGACAATTTCACCCGTTACACCGTGGATTTTGTATTCATATTTAAGGAATTCTATATGGCTGTCGTATACATAATAGCCGTCCTTTATATCAAAACGGCCTTCCTGCAAGGGCTCGTCAATTGTTATTCCGTCAGGATACTCACCGCCGAGAAGCTTACCCTTTTCAGAGAAAACAAGGGCATACACATTCCCGTTAACAAAAGCAAAATCCGATTCTATATCCAGAAGTCCGCTTTCAACCTCAATTTCATCAAGGTTTCTCTCTATACTTCTTATCAGATTCTGCTGTGCCTCACTTCTTTCGGCAGTTCTTGCCGCCGCAACAACACAGGTTATAAGGGCAACAGACAGAACACAGATAAGAAGAGTATACCAGAGGTTTATTCTGAAGCGCAGAGATTTTACATTAACCTTCTTTTTCATAATTATCACCTGAGCTTTTAAGCACATAGCCTGCACCTCTTACGGTGTGGATAAGCTTTTTTTCGTAACCGTCATCAATTTTCTTTCTGAGATATCTTATGTATACATCAATAACATTAGTGCCCCCGGCATAATCATAATTCCACACACCGGACTCAATTTTTTCCCTTGACATAACCGTGCCCGCATTTCTGATAAGCACCTCAAGAATTGAGTATTCCCTTGCAGAAAGCTCAATTTCATTTCCTGCTCTTATCACCTGTCGGGTTTTGACATTGACGGTCAGATCTCCCACGGTATATTCATTTGTGGTGTTACCCGTGCTTTTTCTTGTAATCATTCTCACCCTTGCGGCAAGCTCATCAAAGGAAAAGGGCTTCACAAGGTAATCATTTGCACCAAGGTCAAGTCCGTATACTCTGTCTTCAATCTCCGTTTTTGCCGTAAGGAAAATAACAGGAGTGTCATATCCCTTCTTTCTCATTTCGGAAAGCACCTGAAAGCCGTCCTTTTTCGGCATCATAACATCAAGCACAATTGCATCGTAGGCTGCGTTTGCAATATAATCAAAAACACTTTCACCGTCAAAGCAGCTGTCAACGCTGTAACCGGCCTTTGTGAACTGCTTTACAAGTATTCTGTTCAGGGCTTTTTCATCCTCCGCTATAAGAATTCTCATTACTTCACCTTCTTCATTAACGTTTGTTTTAATGATTGTATCACAGTAATCATTAAAATACCATTAAAAACAAAAAAATACTGCTGAGCAGTATTTTTTATAGGTTCTTATTCACCTTTGAATGCATTGATAATTGACTTGAGGATTTCAAGAAGCTTATCAAAAAGAGCTGCAAAGTCAGGCATAAACATCTCAAGGCTCCATTCGGGTTCGGGATTGTCAACAAGGTCTTTATTAATATTTTCGTTCATTGTTTTTTCCTCCTTAAATAATCAAGACTTCTGTCTTTTAACAATTATATACCGCTCTTCACAATTTGTCAATAAATAAAAATTTTAAAAAGAAATTATTATTGCATCAAACTATTGAAAAATGTGGCAGAATAATGTATAATTCTGTTATCAAAATTTAAAAAAGGAGATTTTTTATGGACGGACTCAAAAAAATACTTGCAGTTGTTATGTCTCTTATCCTTGGCGTTTACGGTCTTTTAGGCCTTACAGCAGGTGTAAGTGACGATTATACGGAAGGCAAATACAAAAACGCTATCCTTCTTATCGGTGACGGTATGGGCTTCAACACCGTTGCAGCTACAGAAGCTATTACAGGTGTTGACCTTGTAATGAATGAGATGCCTGTACAGCTCAAAAGCGATATCGACTCATTCCTTATTCCCGCAACAGACTCAGCAGCAGGCGGCACAGCACTTGCAACAGGTACAAGAGTATGGATCAACTCCGTAGGCGTTTATCCCTTTGATCCCTTCTCAATTGATGACATCAATGTTCCCATTTCTCTCGGTGAACTTATGAAGGCTAACGGCAGAGCTACAGGTGTTGTTACTACAGACAAAACCTCCGGTGCAACTCCCTCTGACTTCTCAGCCCACACATATTCAAGAGAAAATGAAAAGGAAATCTCTGCAGACCAGCTTATAAGCGGCTTTGACCTTATCTGGGGCGGCAAATCAGAAAGCATAAATAAAGAAAATGCAAAAGCAAACGGCTGGACATATATCGACAACGAAGACGATATGAATGCTCTTAAGGCAGGCTCACGCTCCTTCGGTCAGTTCAGCTACGACGATCTCAGAAACGCAACAAGCAAGTATAATACACCTTCAATTGCAGAAATGACAGAGAAGGCTATTGAGCTTCTTGATGCTAACGAAAACGGCTTCGTCCTTATGGTTGAAGGTGCTTGCATTGATAAATTCGCCCATGACAACAAGATGGACGGTGTTACTCTTTCAACAACCGAATTCGATAAAGCTGTTAAGGCTGCACTCGATTTTGCAGAAAAAGACGGCGAAACACTTGTTGTTGTAACAGCTGACCACGGTACCGGCGGTATCAAGTATAACGAAAGCAAGAACGAATACAATTTCACACACGGCACACATGATATTACCGATGTTCCCGTTTATGTTAATGTAGCCGATGCAGGCTTTATAAAGGGCAAGGAAATCTGCAACCGTGACATTCCCAATCAGATTGCAAGAGTTCTCGGCTTTGGTGAAGAACAGTTCCCCGCATCCACTGTAAGCAAATAATATATAAATGCATAACAGAGAAAGAGCTGTACTTATGGCTCTTTCTCTTACTTTATATATCATTGTGCACAAATCCGTTCAGCAAAAAAGCTAAATCCGCATTTTTATTCAAAAAAATGTGGATTTTTTTCTTCTTATATGTTATTATTAGTCAGTATGGATTATTATGAGATTTTATATCTTGTATCTTACAAATTTAACGGAATTCCGTTTAAAGGAGGATAAAAGTCAATGCTTAAAAAAATCAGCACAATCCCGTTCTCAGACACAGCTGAGCAGGCAGCAAAGCTTGACGCTGTTATTGCTGAGTGCACCGGCGACGTAAGTCAGCTTATGCACGTTATGCAGGAAGCTCAGAACATCTATGGCTACCTTCCCTTTGAGGTTCAGCAGAAAATTGCTGAAGGTATGAATGTACCCATGGAAAAGGTTTACGGCGTTGCAACATTCTACGCACAGTTTGCTCTTTCTCCCAAAGGCAAATATGCAATTTCAGTATGTCTGGGTACAGCTTGCTATGTTAAGGGTGCACAGGAAATTCTTGATGAGCTTTCAGCACAGCTCGGAATCAGCGCTGAAGAGTGCACTGCAGACGGTAAGTTCTCACTCACAGCCTGCCGTTGCATCGGTGCTTGCGGCCTTGCTCCCGTTATTACAGTTAACGAGGATGTTTACGGCAAAATCACAGCAGCTGATGTTGCAGGTATTCTTGCAAAATATAAGGACTGATGAGAGAGCTTTCACTCAATGTGCTTGACATTGCTCAGAACTCAATAAAAGCGAAGGCTTCCCTTGTTGAAATTGAGCTTTCTGAAAGCACGGAGAAAAAAGAACTGCTTATCGGTATATACGATAACGGCAAAGGAATGACACCGGAGCAGGTGCAGTCAGTCACCGACCCCTTCTTCACAACAAGAACTACGAGAAAGGTAGGTCTCGGAATCCCCTTTTTCAAAATGTCCGCTGAAATGACGGGCGGAGAATTTGAAATTGAAAGTGAAGTCGGAAAGGGAACAAGGGTAAAGGCTCTTTTTAAAACCGACCACCTGGATTTTACTCCCGTAGGTGATATGTGTTCCACCGTTATACTTCTCATAACAATGAACCTTCATGTTGATTTCATCTATAAAAGAGTCATCGACAAAAAGGAATTCACTGTTGACACAAGACAGCTCAAGGAAATTTTAGGCGATGTTCCCTTGAACGAGCCCTCAATTGTGAGCTGGATTACTGATTATATCAAGGAAAACACAAAACAATTAAGGCAGGTGTAAGTAAATATGAAAACTCTTGAAGAACTTATGGCTCTCAGAGATGCTGCAAAGGCAAACCTCACAACAAGAGATGATTCATCTGAAGTTACCAGAATCGTTGTAGGTATGGCCACCTGCGGTATCGCAGCAGGTGCAAGACCCATTATGGCAAAGTTTGTTGATGAAATTGCAAAGCGCAATCTTCAGAATGTTACAGTAGCTCAGACCGGATGCATCGGTATGTGCCAGTATGAGCCCATTGCTGAGGTTCTTGTACCCGGCAAGGAAAAGGTAACCTATGTTCAGCTTACTGAAGAAAAGGTTGCAAAAATCATTGTTGACCACGTTGTTAACGGTAAACCCGTTGTTGAATATACAATCGGTGCTATTACAGAATAAGGAGGAAAACTAAATGTATCGTTCCCATGTGCTCGTTTGCGGCGGTACCGGTTGTACCTCCTCAAACTCACAGAAAATTATCGAAACCATGGAAGCTGAGCTCAAGGCTAAGGGTCTTGAAAACGAAGTTCAGGTAATCCGTACAGGCTGCTTCGGTCTTTGTGCACTCGGCCCCATTATGATTGTTTATCCCGAAGGCTGCTTCTATTCAGAAGTAAAGGTTGAGGACGTTCCCGAAATCGTTGAGGAACACCTTCTCAAGGGCCGTATGGTAAAGCGTCTTCTTTATGATGAGACAGTTACCGAAACAGAGGTTAAGGGTCTTAATGACACTAACTTCTACAGAACTCAGGAAAGAGTTGCACTTAAAAACTGCGGTGTTATCAATCCTGAAGATATCAACGAATACATAGCATATGACGGCTATCAGGCTCTTGCAAAATGTCTTACCCAGCTTACTCCCGAGCAGGTAATTCAGATTGTCAAGGATTCAGGTCTTCGCGGCAGAGGCGGTGGTGGCTTCCCCACCGGTCTCAAATGGAGCTTCACAGCCGCTAACAAGGCTGACCAGAAGTATGTTGTTTGTAACGCTGACGAAGGTGACCCCGGTGCATTCATGGACCGTTCCGTTCTTGAAGGCGACCCCCACTGCATTATTGAAGCTATGGCTATATGCGGTTATGCAACGGGTGCTACAGAGGGTTACGTTTATGTGCGTGCTGAATACCCCATTGCTGTTGCACGTCTTCAGATTGCAATTAACCAGGCTAAAAAGCTCGGTCTTTTAGGTAAGGACATTTTCGGCTCAGGCTTTGATTTTGACCTTCACATCAAGCTTGGTGCAGGCGCATTCGTATGCGGTGAAGAAACAGCTCTCATGACCTCCATCGAAGGTCACAGAGGTGAACCCAGACCCCGTCCTCCGTTCCCTGCTGAAAAGGGTCTCTTCGGCAAGCCTACAGTTCTCAACAATGTTGAAACATACGCTAACATTCCTCAGATTATCCTCAAGGGTGCTGACTGGTTCAAGTCTATGGGTACAGAGCGCTCAAAGGGTACAAAGGTATTTGCTCTCGGCGGTAAGATTCACAACACAGGTCTTGTTGAAATCCCCATGGGTACTACACTCCGCGAGATCATCTATGATATTGGCGGCGGTATTCCCAACGGCAAGAAGTTCAAGGC
>JAXJQQ010000164.1:0-7218 GCA_036311065.1 Acutalibacteraceae bacterium
ATGTGAAGATGTGCAGAGAAAACATACAGGTACGGATTTCGTTTCTGAAACTCACGGTAATACTCGTCAAGTATTCTTTCGGCAAGCTCACCCTCGGGAGTTTTTGCGTTGGTGTCATCGCAGTTACCAATCTGAATTATGATTTCGTGAAAAAGTTTTTCCTGTCTGCCTGTTCTGATTTTCTCGTAGTAGTTTTCGATTCTTCTGTCGGCTCGTTTTTGTTTTTCGTTGTATGTTTCAAGTGCATAGTCAAACAAATAGTGATACACCTCTTTTATATCTATGTTGCAGTACTCGGTGTTCAGATGAGTTCTTTCCGGGTCTGTGTTCTTCGCATTGAACTCTCTGCTATTGTGATTAACCGAGCCTTTGCCTACCATTACGCTTATCGTTCTTCTTATAGAATCACCTTGCCTTTCGTCTTTTACAATCTACAAACCTTATAAAGAGTTCTGTTACTCTTGTCAAGAGTAACGCAAAAGCACTTATGACTACTTGAGTATTCAAAAGTGCCATTGCGCCCTACGGGGTTAGGAAAACCGCATATTTATTTTCATCAATATGCAGTTTTCCGTGTCAACCGTGACGACCGTGACGACCTCTGTGGTAGTGGCAAATAAGTTGTCACGGTTGACACGGTTGTCACGCCTGCAGCACGAATTTGATTCGTCTGCCTGCGTGAGTGCGCCTGCTTTCATAGAGAATACCGTACTCGTTAAGCAGTCGCCCGGCGGTGACATTAAGCTTCATTCCTAACTGAATGGGCGTAATGTCCGTCTCGATAAAATCTCTGAAGTCGGAAATGCTTCCATCCCACACGGGATTTTCTTCTGTGATTTTTTCTGCGATCAATTCAAGCAACGGGTCAGGCTTTTCTTTCCAAAGCTCTGTTTCAACTCTTTCAAGCTCCCACACAAGTCGCTCTTCATTTCTGACAAGAAACAGTCGTTGGTCCTGTTGGTCACGACCGGAGATATCTAACGTTGCCGTCTTTGCCGTTCGCTTCTCCTTCTGCAGGAGGAAAGCTCCGTCGGCGGCACCGAGTAAACCGTTGGTACCCGAAATCATATCGAACTTGTCTCCCGAATTCTGTTTGCGTGTGTGATGCACAAGGAGAAGACAGATGCCGTATCGGTCAGAAAAATTTTTAAGCTGAGCAATCACCTCGTAATCATTTGCATAAGAAAATTTTTCCGCACCCGACTCTCTGACCTTCTGCAATGTGTCGATGATTATAAGTCTTGTGTCGGGATTCTCTTCAATAAATTTTTCAAGTTGTTCAAAGAGTCCGCCATTAAGATTCTTTGCCGATACGGAGAAGAACAGATTGTTCGTGCCTTCCGTTCCGAACATTCGGTAAAGTCTTTTCTGCAGTCGTGAGTAATCATCCTCGAGTGCAAGATAAAGCACCTTGCCCTGTCTGACCTCGTTTTCCCAAAGAGGCTTACCCGTACTCACGTGATAAGCAAGCTGTGCCATCATAAAGCTTTTACCGACCTTCGGTGCACCGACGAAAAGATAAGTACCGGGATAAAGTATTCCGTCAATGATTGCAGGCTTGCTGAGATATGCCGTATCGTAAAGCTCACTCATTGTCACCGTCTTCATATATGACGGGTCCATAGCCTTACGAAGCTCTCTTTGCATCTGAGCAAATTTCTCTTCAAAGCTATTGATATTTTCTTCCCCGTCGGGTATAATATTGTCAGTATATTTTTGATTTGACTGTCCTTCATCTGCGGCAACAGATGTGTAAGGGACGGTCTTTTCTTTTGTTACATCATTCATTAAAGTCTCCTTTCAATCCCTGAAGTGTTACCGTGATGAGCTTTATTATTTCAAGCATCTCATCGGTCACTTCATTTTTGTTTTCAAGCTCTTCGAGCACCCGGGCAAGATTATTTCTGAGCGCCTTGAACACTCTCGGATTACCTCCCTGCACAACAATGTCCTGCTGCATACAACGGCGGTAACAGTATTCCTGTTTACTCAGTCCCGATATTGCAACGGCCTTGTTTATCTGTTCGTTCTCTTCGGGTGAAACTCTGAACCCCACTGTTATACTGCGGAAACGATTATGCTTGTCTAAATTTTTCGCTGACATTTTACTCACGCTCCATATTTAATTTTTCTGCAATCTCTGTTTGCTTTGACGGGAAGAGATGAGCATAACGGTAAGTGATATCGATACTTTCGTGACCGACTCTGTCCGCAATGGCAAGAGGTGTGAACCCCATATCAATGAGAAGTGAAACATGTGAATGTCTCAAATCGTGAATACGGATTTTCTTAACTCCTGTTTCTTTGCAGCCTCTTCGCATTTCACTGTGAAGATAAGCCTTGGTTATGAGAAATACTCTGTCGTTCTTCCTCGGCTTGTAAAGACCTTTGAAATAGATTTTCATTTCATCACAGAGAAAGTCAGGCATCACGATTGTTCTGTTACTTTTTTTAGTTTTCGGTGTAGTAACAACGTCTTTGCCCTTAATGCACTGATACGACTTGTTTATTCTTACGGTTTTCTTTTCAAAATCAAAATCACCGTAAGTTAGAGCAAGCAGCTCACCGAGGCGGATACCGCACCAATAAAGCATTTCAAATGCGTAATAGGATAAGGGCTTGTCCATCATCGAATCAGCGAATTTCATATACTCCTCTTTCGTCCAGAAGAGCATCTCCTTTGTGTTCTCTCTGCCCATATTGCCTACCTTTGCCGCAGGGTTAGCAGGGAGTTCATAAAACCTTACGGCGTGATTAAAAATTGCACTGAGCTGATTGTGAATCGTTTTAAGATAACCCGATGCATAAGGCTGACCGTCTTTATCACGGTACGCCATCATTTCCTTTTGCCAGGCAATGACATCTGACACCTTGATTTCGCACATCTTCTTTTTCTTGAAGTACGGCAAAATCTTAAGCTCTATAACACTGGTTTTCATTACCCAGGTGTTTTCCTTCAAGCGTTCCTCGAGGTCGCTTTTGTAGATGTCATAGAACTCTGCGAAGGTCATATTCAGGTCGCCTGTGTTTTTGTTGAGAAAAGTATTTTCCCAAGCGACCGCTTCCTTACGGGTCTTGAAGCCACGCTTCATCTTTCGGTCGCTTTCACCCTTCCAGTTCGTGTAGTACACCAATACATACCACGTACCTCTTTTGCTGTCTTTGTATACAGCCATTGAATCAATCCTTTCTTCTTATTTTTCTTTGGGCATACCGTAAATCTGTTCTGACAGATAACGGCGGCTCACTTTACCCTTGATTACGAAATAGCCTTTTGCTTCAAGCTCTTTGTTGAGCTTCTGCATAATATCATAAGCAAGAGTTTTGGAAATACCGAGTTCTTCGCTGATTTCCTTTGCATTCATAAGTACTGCCATGTGTTTGTTCTCCTTTCTTTAAGATTTATTACAAGTCGGTTGCCCGACATTGAATACAGCATACAAATAACCCTTCTACTTCTTTATTGCGACATATTTTTGTGTTTCTACAAAAAGTTTTTAATCAACCTTTATATGCCCTTCACTTATTTACGGACATTTTTTCTGATTTTGGCAGGTATGTATCCTGAATGTTTTCAAAAAATTTAAAATATTCTTCTACTTTATAACGGACAATTTGCAAGCAAAAGCGGAAGTTTTCTTAATAAACTTTTTATCTCTCTACTTTCCTACGGACATTTTTTCTGATTTTGGCAAGTATGCATCATGATTGTTTTTAAAATATTTAAAACAACTTTCACCTATACGGACTGGGAGAGGCCAAATGGAAACCCCAAAACTGAAATATTTTCAAATTGTTCAAAACTTCCTTTCACTTATTTACGGACATTTTTTAACCAAAAGAGAACCATCTCATTTGAAAGTTTTCAAAACGTTCAAAATATCCCTTCACTTATTTACGGACATTTTATGATTAAAAATTAGCCCCCTAAATAAAACTTTTTATAGGTTAAAGATATCTCTCACTTATACCCACAGAGAAACAGTAAATGCACACCCTGTTTTTGATAAGTTTTTAGAATATTTACATTCTCCCCTACTTTCCTACGGACATTTTTTGATTAAAAATTAGCCCCCTAAATGAAATTTTTTATAAGTTAAAGATATCTCTCACTTATACCCACAGAGAAACAGTAAATGCACACCCTAAAATTTAAATGTTTTTAAAATGTTTGAAATTACCCTCTACTCTTTATTGGGACATTTTTTAGTGGCCTGTTGCGGATTAATTTTTGAAATTTACTAATTCTTTATAAAACTACAGGATTTTATAACAGTATCACACTGTCGAAAAATGTCATAAAAAAATACCCCTCTCGAATGAACTAAGTGTTCAAACGAGAGAGGTTTTCTCTTGTATGAAATTATGTGGAAAAGCCTAATACAGTATCATTTTCGTATCACGAGGCTTTCTGTAAGTCCTGAAACCCTTTATTTTACTGGGCTCACGGACTTTCGTTTACTTATTCCCACTCAATAGTGCCAGTGGGCTTCGGAGTGATATCATAAAGAACACGGTTGATGCCTTCAACCTCACTTGTAATTCTCTGAGTGATTTTGTGAAGTACAGCGTAGGGAATTTCTTCGATTGTAGCAGTCATTGCATCTTTTGTGTTGACTGCACGGATGATTGCGGGCCAGCCCTCATAACGGCTGTCATCCTTAACGCCTACACTCTTCATATCGGGCACAACAACGAAATACTGCCATACCTTTTCGGCAAGGCCGTTAAGGTCAAACTCCTCACGGAGAATTGCATCAGCTTCTCTGAGAGCGTGAAGACGGTCACGGGTTATAGCACCGAGACATCTTACTCCAAGGCCGGGACCCGGGAAGGGCTGACGGTAAACCATTTCATGGGGAAGGCCGAGAGCCTCACCAACTACTCTTACTTCGTCCTTGAAAAGAAGCTTTACAGGTTCAACAAGTTCCATTTCCATATCTTCGGGAAGACCACCGACATTGTGGTGTGACTTAACAGCCTTCTTGCCCTCTGCCTGCTTAATACTCTCAAGAATATCAGGATAAATTGTGCCCTGAGCAAGGAAGGAAATACCGTCAAGCTTTGCAGCTTCGTCATCAAACACCTTAATGAACTCAGCACCAATAATCTTACGCTTTGTTTCAGGATCGCTTACATCCTTAAGAAGGTCGAGAAAACGGTCAGTTGCATCAACATAAACAAGGTTTGCATCAAGACCCTTCTGGAAAACTTCAATAACATTTTCACTTTCGCCTTTGCGCATAAGTCCGTGGTTAACATGTACGCAAACAAGCTGCTTACCGATAGCCTTGATAAGGAGAGCTGCAACAACAGATGAGTCAACACCGCCTGAAAGTGCAAGCAGAACCTTCTTATCTCCTACCTGCTCACGAACTGCCTTGACCTGTTCTTCGATAAATGCATCTGCAAGCTCTTTGGTTGTAATACGAGCCATACTGTCCGGTCTTTTGTTTGAATCCATAGTAAATTCCTCCCGATATATAATAAACTTTAATTTTTAACTATACCAATAGGGCAACTGTTGAGTTGCCCTAAGTTTCATCAGTTTGTGTAATTGTCGAAATAGCCCTGAACAAGTACAACGGGTGTACCCTTGTCACCTGAGCCGCTGGTAAGGTCGCAAAGAGAACCGATGAGGTCAGTAAACTTTCTGGGGGTTGTACCCTGAGAAGCCATATTACCTACGAGGCTTTCCTCACCCTTTTCCTTGATTCTCTCACTGATAGCTTTTTTGAGTTCATCACCTGAAAGGTCTTTGAAATCATTGTCAGCAAGATACTTGAGCTTGAGCTCATTGGGTGTGCCCTCAAGACCTTTAGTGTAGCCGGGTGATACGCAGGGGTCAGCAAGCTCCCAGATTTTGCCCTGAGGATCCTTGAATGCACCGTCACCGTATACCATAACCTCAATATTCTTACCGGTCTTTTCGATAAGATACTGCTGAGCTCTGTTAACGAATTCATTACAGTTCTTGGGGAAAAGCTTAATCATATCCTCTGTTGACTTATTTGAGCCGAGAAGGCCGAAATCAGCGTTAAAGCCGCTGCCGTCAACAGATTCGTTGAGAATATCATCCATACCGCAGACAATCTTTGCACCTGCAGCTTTTAAAAGTCTCTTTGTACGTGCTCTTGTGTGAATGTCGCAGGTAAGAACACAGTCTGTATAATCAAGGATAGCCTTTGCCTGATTTGCAAAAACAACCTCACATTCTGCACCTGCTTCAGTGATAATCTGTGAATAATAGTCAACATAGTCCACACCCGTGAACTCGTGCTTGTTTTCACCGAAAAGCTCACGGTATTTGCTGAGAGAAAGAACGTCACTGTAAGGATTAACACCGGCTTCGTCAAGCTGATCGTAGGTGAGAAGATGATTACCTACCTCGTCACTGGGATAGCTGAGCATAAGCACAACCTTTTTACAGCCCATAGCGATACCTTTAAGGCAGATTGCAAAACGGTTTCTTGAAAGAATGGGGAAAATTACACCAACGGTTTCTCCGCCTAATTTTGCCTTTACATCCTTTGCGATTGCCTCAACAGAAGCATAGTTACCCTGACTTCTTGCAAGAATTGATTCTGTTACTGCAACAACATCCTTTTCACGAAGCTCAAAGCCGTCACATTCGGCAGCTTCAATAACGCTGTCACAAACAATCTTTGCAAGGTCGTCACCTTCACGGATAATCGGGCAACGGATACCTCTTGAAATTGTACCTGTTCTTCTTTGCATTTTATATTACCCCTTAATAGTAATGTTATCAATTCGAGTAACTCGATACTAATACTTTCATATTTTATCACTACGAAAGCAATAAATCAATATTTCTGTGATTAATATTATGAGTTTTCATAAAAAAATTTTTGTGTAAAATGACAAGAAGTATACATCGGATGTGAATTTGAGTACAAGATGTTGATTTTAAGCATAAAAAAAGCTACCGACATTATGCCCACACCCGATAAGGCAGTATTTGTTTCTCGAACAAAATTCCCTGTATTATTGCCAAAAGCCTCGCAAGGCGGCAGCCTTGCTACATTTTGTGGGTTCAATACAAGAAATTTTTAGTTCTTACGAAACTGCGAAGCACTTTAAAAAGAAATTTTTGAGCATAAGAGAAGGCAAAAACCACCGATAATGCTGACGCATATCGGTGGTTTTTAACGCACTATTGTGCCAAAAATTCACTTTTTAAAGAAATACTGCCTTATC
>JAXJQQ010000165.1:0-2487 GCA_036311065.1 Acutalibacteraceae bacterium
GCGGTGATGCTCGTGGCGTTCGGTAGTAATAACGAATAAAGAATATATTTACGGTAAATTAAAGCTGAGCCGTAAAAGATTTTATAAAGCCTTCAGCCGAACTAACAAGCATCATCCGAATAGTAATAAATCAATTGTAGCCAAAGCGTGCTTTTGCTTACTTTTGCCACAATCGGCAAAAGTAAGGCCAAGCGCAGCGTTCACGACTGAATGTTTTATTGAAACATAAATTTTTATCGTAATTTTGCATTCTGCACTCAAAAAGCCACAGCCATAAAAAATAATACCGAAAGGATGAATTAATATGAAAACAAATGAAAGACGGATGTATATAAGGATTATCAGCTACCTTGCATTTTTTACAGTGCTTTTCGGTGTAGCAACAATAGTCTATTCAAGAAAAGCCGACAGATACGAATTCCTTTCTGAGGTGAACAGCCAGAGAGCTGTAAACGAGCTTTGCGAAAGCCTTGATAACATAACCGTAAACCTTCAGAAAAGCATATATTCCGGCACAAGGGATATGCTGCGTGACATAGGCAACGACCTTTGCCGTGAAGCGGCCTCGGCAAAAGAAAGCCTGAGTGAGCTTACAACGGAAAACAGCGACACTCAGGAGATTTTCAAATTCCTTTCCCAGGTAGGTAATTATACCGTTGCGCTAAGTCAGGGCGATGATAATATGCTTCTTCTTTCAGCAAAGGATAAAAAAGATTTAAAAGCCCTTTATAACTACTCCGCCTCACTTACAAAAGAGCTTACCTCCATTCTTTCCGACTATAACAGTGAAACTGTCAGCTTCAAGCAGCAGTTCAGCACCCTGAGCCTTGACGGAAAGGAGCTTCCCGAAGATTTTGACTCCCGTATGGAAAGCACAAAGCAGACCCTGACGGACTACCCCATCCTTTTGTATGACGGCCCTTTTTCCGACAGTATTATCACTGAAAAGTCTCTTTTCCTTAAAAATCAGAAGGAAATCACCAAGCAGGAGGCAAAAAGCCTTGCCGCAAGAATCCTCAGCACAGATGCGGGGTCACTCAGAGAGGACACTGATGTGAATTCGGCAATTGAGCTTTACTGTTTTTCTGTGGGAGATAAATCCGTTTCCGTAACAAAAAAGGGCGGCTACCTTTGCAACCTTACAACAAAGGACTTTGCTGCCGCTCAGACCATCTCCCCCGAAGAAGCAATTGAAAGGGGCGAGGATTATCTTGAAGGTCTGGGCTACGACGATATGGAAGACAGCTACTACTCCGTTTACGACGGCATATGCACCGTAAACTACGCTTATGAGGATGATGACATTATTTATTACAGCGACCTTATCAAGGTGAGCATATCACTTGAAACAGGCAAAGCTGTTGGCTTTGATGCACGTGGCTACCTTATGAACCACCACAAAAGAAAGCTGCCCAAGGTCACCACAAGTAAAAAAGGCGGAGAAAATATCATTTCCGACTCACTGCACATTCTTTCTTCAAAAAAGGCTATGATTCCCCTTGATACGGGCAAGGAGGCTCTTTGCTACGAATACCGTTGCAGAGACAAAGACAAAAAAGAAGTTCTGATTTACGTCAACTGTGCAACAGGCAAGGAGCAGGACATTATGCTGCTTTTATATCAGGACGGCGGCGTTCTGACGAGGTGACAGAGACTATGGAATGCACCTTCGGTGCAATTCATGACCGTAAGGTCAATTCAAGGCGCAGCCAATTTATGCCGAAGGCAATTCATAAAACCCTATGGGCGGCTGATGGCCGTCCGTTTTTTTGCGCAAAAACCAAAAATCATAAGTGAGCAAATCATATAAAAACAAGAGAAAAACGAAGAAAATCGAAGCAAGTGAAATGTAAATTAAAAAATTCAAAAAAAGGTGTTGACAAAGCCTCCCTCTTGTGATAATATATCAAGGCAATTTGACAAAAAATTATTTGGAGGTAAACAGATATGTCAACTTATATGCCCAAAGCAGGCGACATCACTCGTAAGTGGTATGTAATTGATGCTGAAGGTAAGCATCTCGGACATGTAGCAGCAAAGGCAGCTGAACTCCTCAGAGGTAAGCACAAGGCTACATTCGCTCCCCACGCTGACTGCGGTGACCACGTTATCGTTATCAACGCTGACAAGGTTGTTCTCACCGGCAAGAAGCTCGACCAGAAAATGTACTATCATCACACAGGCTACATCGGTAACATGAAGAAGGTTAAGTACTCAACCCTTATGAAGGAAAAACCCGAATTCGCAATGACAAAGGCTATCAAGGGTATGATTCCCGACACAGTTATCGGCCGTAACGCACTCACAAGACTTCGCGTATATGCAGGTGCAGAACACGCACACGCAGCTCAGAAGCCCGAAGTTGTTGAACTTTAATAGAAAGGGAGGAAAAGTAAATGTACGAAACAACACCGTTCTTCTACGGCACAGGCCGCAGAAAGAAGTCAATCGCAAGAGTACGTGTATATGCAGGTACAGGTAAAATCA
>JAXJQQ010000166.1:0-19369 GCA_036311065.1 Acutalibacteraceae bacterium
AGAACAACAAGAAGAAAGATTCCCTTCGGTGTTGCACAGATCGGTAAATCCTTCCGTAACGAAATCACACCGGGTAACTTTATTTTCCGTGTTCGTGAATTTGAACAGATGGAGCTTGAATTCTTCTGCAAGCCCGGCACAGACCTTGAATGGTTCGATTACTGGAGAGCATACTGCCGTGACTGGCTCTATTCACTCAACATCAAGGAAGAAAACCTGCGTCTTCGTGACCACGACGCAGACGAGCTCTGCTTCTATTCAAAGGCAACAACTGACTTTGAATATCTCTTCCCCTTCGGCTGGGGTGAATTATGGGGTGTTGCTGACAGAACAGACTACGACCTGACTCAGCACATCAATACCTCAGGCAAGGCTCTTGACTACTTTGACCCCACAACTAACGAAAGATACATTCCTTACGTTATTGAGCCCTCACTCGGCGTTGAAAGACTCTTCCTTGCAGTTATGACAGAAGCATACGACGAAGAAGTTGTTGACGCAGAAAAGAATGACTCCAGAGTTGTGCTTCACTTCCACCCTGCACTCGCTCCCATCAAGGCTGCAGTGCTTCCCCTTTCAAAAAAGCTCAACGATGAAGCTACAGCAGTTTACCACGCACTTCAGAAGAAGTTTATGGTTGAATTTGACGATGCAGGCTCAATCGGTAAAAGATACCGCCGTCAGGACGAAATCGGTACTCCCTTCTGCATTACATATGACTTTGAATCAGCAGAGGACGGCTGCGTAACCGTACGTGACCGTGACACAATGCAGCAGGAAAGAGTTAAAATTGACGAACTTGCAGCATACATTGAAGCAAAGCTTGAATTCTGATAAAAAGCTCTCCGCAATGCGGAGAGCTTTTTAAATGCAGTTTTACACCTGAGATTGCCTTACTGCTTACTGCTGAAAAACGGCGAAGTTTTCACCTCCGCCGTTTTTTTATATGTAATCGTATAATCCTTCTCAAAGGTCATACCCACCTGAGCATCAAGAGGTCTGCCAAGAAAAACAAGCTTTACGGAAAGAATAACCGTTGATGTGTAATTTGACCACATTGTTAAGCCCGTAGCTTTGTCAATTCTGCATTTTACAACACAATTGGTATAATTAGTATCAAAGCCTGTAACAAAAGAGGGTGCTTTTTCCATAACCTCAGATTTTGTAATGGTGTCAAAAGCCTTTGCAACACCTTCACCGGGCTCGGGATTTATTGAGGGGTGCAGTGCAATTGTAATTTCGTATTCACTGCCTGTGTCATTGATTGAAGCAGAGGCTACCTCAGCCTCGGTAAGCTGACTTGCCCATTTAACTCCGGGCACCTGATACCTTGCCGTAATCTCCTCCCTTGTTGCATATTCAACAGGCTCAGTATCGTCCTTGAAGTTTTCCTCCATAAGGTCTGCCGCCATTCCCTCAACAACCTTGGGAACTATAAGGTGCTCTTCATTGTGCATACGCTTTTCATAATTTTTAACCACCTTTGAAGCATCTGTTTTAACCTTGTTTGCACTTTCGTTAAAAATACTTATAATTTCTGCCGTTGTCTTGCCCGACGATGAAACACTGTGCTGCGTTGTGCCTTCCGTCGGCTTTACGGTGGTGTTTTTATCATCCGCTTGAGTTGAAGTTGCCTTAGTAACAGATGCAGTGGTAGTTACAGCAGTCGGCAGGGTTGCTGCCTGAGTCTGTGAAGCAACTGTCTGAGGCTCAGTGACTTCTTTCTCAGTGCCGAAAAGTCCGAGTGTACCTGCACCAAAAATTATTACTGCCGCCACTGCGGCAACGGAAACAGCAAGGCTGATATCTTCAGATATTTTAAACCCGACTTTGAATTTATTTTTCATAGTCCGACTCCTTATTTTCCAATTTACTTTATTATATATCATTTTTATCTTTAAAGCAATCCCCTGTTATCAGGGCTTAAAAATCAGGATGCAGGAATTTACGGAAAGCGGAATTATATCCCCTTTACTTCTCCACACATTTATTGTATAATGTTAAAAACATATATCACACAAGGAGCATTACTATGGCAGATACAATAGCCGCTCTTTCCACTCCCCTTGCGGCAGGCGGAATCGGCGTTATAAGAATAACCGGTGACGATGCAATTTCTGTTGCCGACAGAATTATAAAAACCACCTCGGGCGAGCCTCTTTCTTCCCTTAAGGGCTACCGTGCCGCCCACGGAAAGGTCGTTTTTGAAGGTGACACCCTTGACGAGTGTGTTGCCCTTGTTTTCCGTGCTCCTAAAAGCTACACAGGTGAAAACACCGTTGAGATTTCATGCCACGGCGGTGTTTATGTGTGTAACAGAGTTCTGCGTGCCGCACTTTCTTCAGGTGCCAGAGCAGCCGAAGGCGGTGAATTTACAAAGCGTGCCTTTCTTAACGGCAAAATGGATTTATCCGAAGCTGAGGCAGTAATGGACCTTATCAACGCCCAAGGTCAGGGTGCAATGAATGCCGCCCTCACTGCCCTTGACGGTGCACTCAGCCGTAAAATTGATGAGCTTTGCAGTGTGCTGCTTTCTGCCGCCGCACATATGTCAGCCTGGGTTGACTATCCCGACGAGGATATACCTGAAATCAGCTTTGACTCACTTAAAAAAGACCTTGAAAATGTAAGGGAACAGCTCACGGGTCTTCTTTCAAAATTTGATGCAGGCAGAGCAGTTACAGGCGGTGTTGACACTGCAATTGTAGGAAAGCCCAATGTAGGCAAAAGTGCACTTATGAATATGCTTTCAGGCTTCAGCCGTTCAATTGTTACAGATATTGCCGGCACAACAAGAGACATTGTTGAAGAAACCGTCCGTGTGGGCACTGTGCTTCTGCGCCTTGCGGATACGGCAGGTATAAGAGAAAGCGACGATGTTGTTGAAGCCATCGGCGTTAATATGGCAAGAACAAGAATTGAAAGAGCAGGTCTTATCCTTGCCGTTTTTGATAATTCAGGTGAAATTGAAGAAGCCGACAAGGAGATTCTTGAGCTTTGCAGAAATAAGAATGTTATCGGTATTATAAACAAAACCGACCTTCCTTCAAAGACGGATATTGAATATATAAAGGGTCTTATCCCCGAGGTAGTCTTTTTAAGTGCCGCAACGGGCGATGGTGAGGAAGAACTTACAAAAGCAATTGAAAAGGTTCTCGGTACAGACAAGGTTGACACCTCTCAGGCTATGCTCGCAACGGAAAGGCAGAGAAAAAGTGCCCTTTCCGCCCTTGATGCCATAAAAGAGGCTATGGACGGCATTGACCTCGGAATTACAATGGATGCAATCAACGTGTGCATTGATACGGCAATTGAAAATCTTCTTGAGCTTACGGGCAAAAAGGCAAAGGAAGCCGTGGTGGACGAGGTATTCTCACAGTTCTGTGTTGGCAAATAGGGGTTAAGGCATGCACCTCAGGTGCAATTCATGACCGCAGGTCAATTCATTTCTTAACCATAAATACTAACTCTTCGGAAAATGAATTTGTTAACTTCGGGATATAATTCCGATAAGATTTCACCGCAAGGTGACACCTTCTTCTTGCCTCTCCCTGAAAGGAGAGGTGTCACGGTTTTACCGTGACGGAGAGGTTCTACGAATTCCGAATTCCGAATTTACCGGAGGAAATATGAGAAAAAAAGCATTAATAACCGGTGCATCGGGCGGAATAGGTCAGGCTATTGCGGAAGAAATGGCAAAGCTTGGCTATGATGTTATCCTTCATTATAACAGTGACAGAGACAGCGTGTTTTCTCTTATGCACCGCCTTGAGGAAAAATACGGCATTTATGCTCACTGCCTTAAGTGTGACCTTTCAAAGCCCGAGGAAGTTAAGGAATTTGCTCAAAGGGCAATGGACTTTGGAAAAATCGAAGTACTTATCAACAATGCAGGTATAGCTTATCAGGAGCTTTTTCAATTAGCAGACGAAGAAAAAATCCGTCAGCTTTTTGAAATAAACCTTATGTCCGCACTATCACTTACAAAGGAAATTCTTCCCTCAATGATAAGTGAGCATTACGGCAGAATCATTAACATTTCTTCTATGTGGGGCATTATGGGTGCTTCCTGCGAGGTGCATTACAGTGTAACAAAATCTGCACTCACGGGCTTTACAAAATCCCTTGCAAAAGAGGTAGGCCCCTCAGGTATTACCGTAAACTGCATTGCCCCCGGCTTTATTGATACAAAGATGAACTCACATCTTTCCGAAGAGGACACTCAGGATATTATCGACTCAACTCCCGTTATGCGCAAGGGTACGGGTGAGGACGTAGCTCACCTTGCGGCTTTCCTTGCAAGTGAAAAAGCAGGCTTTATTACGGGTCAGGTCATTGCTGTTGACGGGGGATATTCTGCTTGATTTGCAATTCTCAATTCACAATTCTCAATTCTCAATTGCGGGTTAGGTTTGATAAATGCGGAAGGTATAGTCCGCTGAATTTATGTTCTTATTTTTTTTAAGGAGAAAAAATATGAAAGAAAAAGATTATGATAATGAAAATCTTGTCAGCTTCAGAGAGCTTGCAGAAAAAATTAAAAGCTTTGCCGATTCAGAGCTTGACGAAGATGAAATTATTGAAGATGTGCTGACAGACGGAGGCTTTGCCCAATTGTTCAGTCAGATTCTTTCCGAAAAATTAGCGGAGCCCTATGAGCCCGTATCAGAAGAACAACTGCTTGAAGAAATTGCCGATAATTATTTCGTTCTTATTAAAGAGCTCGGCATTGAAAAGTTTAGTTTTTTCCGCTTTGCAAACTATGATTATTGCAGGGAAGTAATCATTGACGGCAAAAAATATGATTTGGACGGAGAGTTTTGTCACGATGACCTGGATGCAACGGGGGCTTTATGTGCAATTGATTGCCTGATTGCTGATTTGGAGCATTACGACGATGAAACAATTCTTAAGAGTATAGAAAAAACAATCAACATGCGTAATAAATAATTCTAAAGCTGTCGCACTGCGGCAGTTTTTTTGCTCTGTCTGTATATCAACATAAAATCATCCGACTTGCACCGAAGGTACATTATAACTCCCTCAGTCACTTCGTGACAGCTCCCTCAAGCAGGGAGCCTATTTCTGTCTCCCTCTTTGAGGGAGGTGGCTTCGTCGCAGACGAAGACAGAGGGAGTCCCTGACTACTGACTACTTAAATATTGACAAACCCCTTGTTAAATGGTAGAATTAAATTGAATAAGCATTTTTATTTTTAACATAAAGGAGTTTTAACAATGGGCAGATATACAAAGGAAGATATCATCCGTATAGTTAAAGAAGAAAAGGTAAATTTTATCTGTTTGCAGTTCACCGATATTCTCGGTATGCTCAAGAGCGTTATTGTCACAACAAGTCAGCTTCAGAAGGCTCTTGACAACAAATGTATGTTTGACGGCTCTTCAATTGACGGCTTTGTAAGAATCGAAGAAAGTGATATGTGTCTTCATCCCGACCTTGACTCCTTCGTAATCCTTCCCTGGGACTGCGATGAGGGTAAAACTGCAAGACTTATCTGCGATGTTTATAACTCCGACGGTACACCCTTTGAGGGCGACCCCCGTTATGTGCTCCGCCGTGCAATCAAAAGGGCAGCTGATATGGGCTACACCTGCTTTGTAGGCCCCGAATGTGAATTTTTCCTTTTCCATCTGGACGACCACGGTAAGGCTACAACCAACACCTATGATATGGGCGGATACTTTGATCTCGGCTCCGTTGACAGAGGTGAATCCTGCAGACGTGACATCTGTCTCTGCCTTGAAAAAATGGGCTTTGAAATTGAAGCCTCTCACCACGAAAATGCTATTGCACAGCACGAGGTTGACTTCAAGTATGATGAAGTTCTCAGAACTGCTGACAATGTTATGACCTTCAAGTACGTTGTAAAAAATATTGCACACCGCCATAACCTTCACGCAACCTTTATGCCCAAGCCCATTTACGGTGAATGCGGCAGCGGTATGCACATAAATCTTTCACTTTTCAAGGACGGTAAGAATGTATTCTGCGACGAAAATGATGCCGCAGGTCTTTCAAAGACTGCATATAATTTTGTTGCAGGCCTTATGTACCATATCAGGGAAATCACCGTTCTTACAAACCCCATCGTAAACTCATATAAGAGACTTGTTCCCGGCTATGAGGCTCCCGTTTACATTGCATGGAGCGCCAAGAACAGAAGTCCCCTTATCCGTATACCCACTGCAAGAGGCTCAGGAACAAGAGTTGAGCTTCGTAATCCCGACCCCTCAGCAAACCCCTACCTTGCAATGGCTGCTGTTCTTCAGGCAGGTCTTGACGGCGTTGAAAAGGCTATGACTCCTCCGCCGCCGAAGGATTCCAACATTTTTGACCTTACTCCCGAACAGAGAAAGGCTGCAGATATCCACTCCCTTCCCAAGAACCTTCGTGAAGCTGTAAGAGAATTCAAATACAGCGACTTTGCAAAATATGCTGTTGGTGAGCATGTTCACGGGAAGTATGTTGAAGCAAAGCAGGAGGAATGGATGGAATACACCACAAGAGTTTCCCAGTGGGAAATTGATAAATACTTAGGTAAATATTAATTCGGAATTATGAATTCGGAATTCGGAATTGCGGGGAAGATAATATAAAAAACAACCTGTTATTCCGCTGAATTTACAACTTCATTCCAATCACTCAATCACTTTGTAGCTGTTTGTTGAGGAGAAGTACGATATGAACAAGTTTCTTAAAATATCTGCTATAGTCGGAGTTGTTATTTTTGCTTTCAGCTTTGTTATGGGTTTAATCGGTGTTTGTTTAAACAATGAATTCTTGTTCAATTTCGGACTATCTTTTATATTTATTATCCTCCCTGTTTGTCTTGTTGTGTATTTTCTGATTGATTTTATCGCGGGAATTATAAAAGACAGAAACAAAAAAGAATAAACTTTTACTTTATAAAACTAACTCTTCGGATAAAGGTAATTCTTGATTTTGGAAATAATTCCGATAAGATTTCACCGTCAGGTGACACCTCTTTCTTGCCTCTCCTGAAAGGAGAGGTGGCACGGCAAAGTCGTGACGGAGAGGTTCTCAGAATTCCGAATTCCGAATTATCGGAGATACAATGAACTTTAAAATCAACCCTCTTTCATTTACGGGGATTTTTCCCGTGCCCAATGTCCTTGTTGACGAAAATATAAGACTCGCAAGTGTGGTACAGCTCAAAACGGTGCTGTACCTGCTTCGTCATGGGAACGAAAATGATGTTACACCCCAAAAAATTGCCGATGCACTTATGCTGAGCGTTGAGGATGTCACGGACGCCCTTATTTTCTGGACGGAAAGAGGCATTGTTATAAAAGACGGTCAGTCACCGTCACCCGTGCCCGTTACTGCCCCCTCACCCGTTACGGCAGTGTCATCAGAAAAGGACACCACAAGAGTAGTTCTTGAGAAAAAAGAGGAAATTACTCTTACTCCTGCTCCCGCAAAAAAAGCCGTACCCGACCTTGATATTCCCAGACCCAGCCACGAACAGGTTGCACTGAGACTCAAGGAATGTGAGGAGCTTTCTACCCTTTTTATGGAGGCTCAGGCTATTTTGGGCAAGACCATCGGCTATGAGGGTCAGGCGGTGCTTATTATGATGCACGACGGCTACGGCCTTCCCATTGAGGTAATTCTTATGGCTGTTCAATATGCCGTTGACCAAAAGAAAACGGGCTACAGCCAGATTGCAAAAATAGGTAAGCTCTGGAGTGAAAATGAGGTGAACACCATTGAGGCTGTTGATGAATTCATCTCAGAGCACACGGTAGTTGACGAGACCTGGAGCAAGCTGCGTTCACTTACGGAAATTACTAACCGCAACCCGACGGAAAAGCAGAGACGCCTTCTCACCGTATGGGTGAAGGAATACGGCTACAATGCCGATATGATTTATTACGCCTATGAGGAATCCATTGACCGTACGGGTAAAATGAGTATGCCTTATATGGATAAAATTATTGCTAACTGGTATAAATCAGGTGTAAAAACACCCACTGATATAGCCAAGGTGCAAAAGGAATGGGACGAGAGACAGAAAAAGAATGTCCCTGCACAAAAAAAAGCGGCTCCCGGCAACAACCGTGAAGCTACCTATGACCTTGACGAATTTATGAAAAAAGCAACAGACCTTAAGAATATGAAAATATAAAAGGAAGGAAGGTGTAATAATATGGCATATAAAACCGCTGTTTATATTGCGGCAAAAAACCGCCTGAGTGAAAGGCGTAAAAAAGCTGAAAACGACCAGGTAACAAGGCACAGCCTTGCCGTTATGAAATGCCCCGAAATTCAGGATATTGAAAATGAAATGGCATCCTACGGTGCAAAGGTTATAAAGGCAGTGGGCATGGGTGCCGACGCTGAGGAATATGTTAAAAAGCTCAGTGTAAAAAGCCTTGCAGCTCAGGAAAAAAGAAAAGAGCTACTTTTAAAATGCGGCTATCCTGAGGACTACCTTGATATTAAATATACCTGTCCCCTTTGTAAGGATACGGGCTTTTGCGGTGAGCACTACTGCAAGTGCCATTTAAAGCTTATTAAAGAGATTGCAAGAGAAGAAATAAACCGCTATGCACCCTTGGATAAATGCACCTTCGACTCCTTCCGTCTGCAGTATTATCCCGATATAACGGACAAGGAAATCGGCGTTAATCAGAAAAGCCATATGGCTGAAATTTATGAGCTATGCAGAAACTTTGCAGAATCCTTCTCTCACGAAAGAAGAAGTATTCTTATGTGTGGCGGAACGGGGCTGGGTAAAACTCACCTCTCACTTGCAATTGCAGGCAGAGTTCTTGACAAGGGCTTCAACGTGCATTATGAAAGTGCACAGAATCTTATGGATAAGCTTGAAAAGGAGCACTTCGGCAGAGCACAGGGAGAAACCTCTTATCGTGACGAAATTCTTGAATGTGACCTTCTTATAATCGACGACCTTGGCTGTGAATTCCAGACTCAGTTCACAAAGGCAGAAATTTATAACATTGTTAACACAAGACATCTGCGTTCACTGCCCACAATTATTAACACCAACCTTTCAATTAATGAAATTGAAGAGGTTTACCACCAGCGCGTTGCCTCAAGAATTATCGGTAATTATGCTATTCTGCTGTTCTGCGGTAATGATAACCGGCAGAGATAAAAAAATAAAAGGGACGGTATTCCGTCCCTTTATTTTTTTAGTATGTGAAATCCCATTTTTCGTCAAGGCCGCCTTCAAAGGTTGCCATGCCTTCCATACCGATAATCTTTGCAACACCCTTACCTGTCATGGGCATTTTGTTTACAAGACCGACTACCTTACCCTGAGGATTAACAATGATTTCAACAAGTGAACCGGGATAATGCATATTAGCTTCGGAAATTGTAACACCTGTAAGGTCAAGGGTTGTAAGGTCAAGATAACCGATAGCAACTGAGTTATATGTAGGAACGGGAGCAGCAATGGTTGTATCTTCAACTACCAGAGTTGCGGAATAAACAGTGTTTTCACCGTCTTTTCTTGCTGCGGCAACTGTGCAGCCCTCGGGTGAAAGCTTGAAGTCCTTACCTGTGGGAGGAATAACATCCTTGGGAGCAGCATTGCTCTTTTCGTTATCGTTTGTTACGCCGCCTGTAAAGGTAAATGTAAGCTCTTCATCACCTGCAAGACCGCTGATGATTTTATTTATTGCGCCGACAGCAGCCTTAACGGTGCAGTCAGTAACCTGAATTTTAACTGATTCAACCTTGTGAGCGGTGAAGTTCTGTTCTGCTCTGAGCTGTGCAACATAGCCGTTCATTTTTTCAAGAACCTGCTCCTTTGAAAGTGAAGCGGGGTCATCATTTGCGGGAGCCTGAGTTGTGGGAGCAGTTGAAGGATCAGTGGGTGCTGTCACATCACCTGTCACGGGAGGCTGTGTGGGCTGTGTTGTTGTGGGGTCTGTTACAACGGGAGGCTGTGTTGTTGTGGGAGCAGTTGTGCCTGCATCCTGAGTTACGGGAGCCTGGGTAGCCATCATTTTCTTTGCTTCCTCTGCACCCTTTTCAAAGCCGTGGTTATCGCCGATTACCCAACCCATTGCAAAAATCCATATTGCAAGGATAACTGCAATAACTGATTTAGTCTGCTTGTTTAAATTTGCCATAGGAGTCACTCCTCATAAGTTACTTTAATAAAAATATAATGCTTATAATAACATACAAAATTTTTATGTTTTTGTCAAGAAGATAAAATTAATTATGTGTAAATAATATTACGGTTTTATCAGAACATCAGATATGATGCAAGGCTGCTTATAAGCTGAGCACCAAGGTATGCAGCTAAAAGTGCAATGGGAGAAACACCTCCGAGCCTTGCAATAAGATTTCCTGCCTCGGGCTTGCTTCTTGCCTTCATAACAAGCTTTGAGGAATTGATAATATACTTTTTATAAAGCTTATTTGCCATAAAGCCTGAAATAAGTGAAATTATAAAATTCGCTGTGGAGTAAAGGAAAATCGGAAGAAAGCCCTGAAGGTATGTGCCCATAAACTCATTCAGAAATGCCTCATCCATCATCATTTCTTCGCTTACACCCTCTAAAAAGCTCATCATTGTGTTGCTTATTTCAAGCATTGATGGGGTTATAAGGATTGAAAGAAGCATTGAAAAAGTAAGGATGATAATACCCGGCTTATAAAGCTTACGGTAAAAGAACCAATAAGGAGTAAAGAAAAATGCTGCCCAGTTGAAGCTGAACTTTTTTCCATTTTCCATAGCCTTGAATTTATCAATGTATTTATAAGCATTGGTACCAACCATATTTGCAATAAGATTCACATGCACAGAATCAATATAGCTGTCAAAATACTCTCTGTGACCCGTGGACTGAATTGCATCTATTATACTGCTTCCTATCTGTTCGGGTGTGGGTATTTCTTCAGGCTTTGCTTCATCTGATAAAGAAGCTTCCTCACCGTTTACAGCTTGCTTATCAGCTTCAGGAAGTGATTCTGCCTGAGAGTCAGGCTGTAATTCATCCTTGTTTTCATCGGTAAAGCCTTCACCCTCACCTAAGGTAAAGGGTGCATTATAGGTGGGTATGCTTTTATTTTCCTGCTGAGGATTATTCTGCTGCTTGATTTCCGTTGCAAGGTCAATGCCAAAAACAACCAGCTTCATTCCGCAGCGTGAACACTGCTTTGTGCCCTTGGGATTCATATTACCGCAGTTGGGGCAGGGTGAAAATTCACTGTCTGTATCCTTTTTATCAGGTGCATCCTTCTTTTTAAAAAAGATTGCTTTTTCTGCCGTGCCTTCGTTTTTCCATTCATAACCCTCGGCATGAAGGTGAGTATTTACGCACTTGTTTTCTTTTTCATAGCATTCTCTGTGCTGAGGTGTTGCACATTCAGGGCAAACGACAACATCATCGTTTTCTTTAAGCATTCTGCCGCAGCCCGGGCAGCTTGTATTTTTGTAAATCATATCTTAATCCTCTCTTAAAGGTAGTTTTTTTATTTCAGGATATATATTGTCAGCACCAGAGCACTGAACTTTGGTCGGCTTTGCCGACCCCTGACTACAGACAACTGACTACTGACTACTATTATAATAAGTTTTCCTTAAAAATTCCATAAAAACAGCAAAATTTTTCAAGTTACGGTTATTTTTTTCTTTAAGGGTGTTGCCCTTTACTTTAAAATGTGTATAATGTAAAAGGATTAATTTGTTCAGGATGATTTGAAATGTAATAATTTCCTCACATTGACGGATTTAACATAAAATTACTGAAAGGATTGTATACAGAATGATTCAGTTTGAAGAATTAAGACTCAGACTTCTTGAAAGCGAAAAGCCCCTCAGCGAGCTTGCTTCCGCATTAGGTCTTGACGAAATGGCAAAGGAAGTTGCCACACTTGAAGAACAGACTGCAGCAGAGGATTTTTGGGGTGACCTTGCAAATTCTCAGAAGGTACTGCAGAGAATTGCAACACTTAAAAGTAAAATCAAGGGCTATGAGGACCTTAAAACAGCTTATGAGGATGCCCTTGTTATGATTGAGCTTTCCGACGAGGAAGGTGACCTTGACCTTTTAGAGGAATGTGAAAACAGCGTAAAGGCAGTTGAGGAGGAGCTTGACAAGCAGACCCTTGCAACCCTTCTTTCAGGTGAATACGATAACAATAACGCTATTCTTACCTTCCACGCAGGTGCAGGCGGAACAGAGGCTCAGGACTGGTGCCAGATGCTGTTCAGAATGTACGGTCAGTGGGCAACAAAGCACAGCTTCAAGTTTACCACCGTTGACTTTCTTGACGGTGACGAAGCAGGTTTAAAATCTGCCGTTGTTGTTATCTCAGGTGAAAATGCTTACGGTTACCTTAAAAGTGAAATGGGTGTTCACCGCCTTGTTCGTGTTTCTCCCTTTGACTCCTCAGGCCGCCGTCATACCTCATTTGCTTCACTTGAGGTAATGCCCGAAATTGATGACACCGTTGAGGTTGAAATCAGAGAAGAGGACATCAAGATGGAAGTTTACCGTGCCTCAGGTGCAGGCGGACAGAAGGTTAACAAAACCTCATCTGCCGTTCGTCTTATCCACGAGCCCACAGGCATTGTTGTTTCCTGCCAGGTTGAAAGAAGCCAGCATCAGAACAGAGAAGTTTGTATGCGTATGCTTAAATCAAAGCTTATTGAAATCAAGGAAAGAGAACACCTTGATAAGATTGAAGACATCAAGGGCGAGCAGAAGGAAATCGGCTGGGGCAGCCAGATCCGTTCCTATGTATTTATGCCCTACACCCTTGCAAAGGACCACAGAACAGGCTTTGAAATGGGTAACATAAACGCTGTTATGGACGGTGAAATTGACGGATTTATCAATGCTTACCTTAAGAAGCAGTCACTTGATGCACTTGCTACAGAGTAATTGAAACAAAAAAACCATTGTGCCTTCGGCACAATGGTTTTTTATTTTCTATTCTTACAAACTTCTTTCATACAGCAAACCTCACACTTCGGACGTCTTGCAACACAGACGGCTCTGCCGTGGAGTACGGCACGGTGGCAGAAGTCGTTGCTTTTATCAGACGGGAGAATTTTTTTAAGCTCAAGCTCAACCTTTTTCGGGTCCTTTGTTGCAACAAGACCTAAAAGGTTTGTGATTCTTATAAGGTGAGTATCCGCCACAACGGCAGGCTTGCCGTAAACATCGCCCACAATGAGGTTTGCCGTTTTTCTGCCCACACCGGGAAGGCGTGTCAGCTCCTCGATTGTGTCGGGCACCTTCCCGCCAAATTCATCACGGAGCATAAGTGCAATACCCTTTATATCCTTTGCCTTTGCACGGTAAAATCCGCAGGAGTGAATAATATTTTCTATATCACCGATTTCCGCATTGCAATAGTCTTCGAGGGTCGGATATTTACTGAAAAGAGCAGGTGTAACAAGGTTAACCCTGGCATCAGTGCACTGAGCTGAAAGTCTTGTTGCTATAAGAAGCTCAAGAGGATTACCTGCATCAAGAGAACAGATTGCCTCAGGATATTCCTTCTCCAGAGCCTCAACACAAAATAAAGCTCTTTGTTTCTTAGTCATATTATACTTCCTTTCTTATTCTGAGCTGCGATTTTTTTCCTGAAAATTCAATTAAACCGTAGGGACGCTCCCTCTGCCGGCGGAGCCGACACCTCTTTTTTAAAAGAGGCGGCACGACAGTGTCGTGACGGAGGGAGCGTCTGCCTCACTTCTTCCTCCACCTTAACCACCGATCACTGACTACTTTAAATTTCTTCTCCAGTGGAAAAGATACTGCTGAGCAATGCCTTCAATACCCCTCGTACATTCGGGAAGACCGTTTTCATACATCTCAGCCATTATCCTTTTTACCCATACATCAATCGGGAATGCCTCATCTCTGCCAAAGCCGTAAAGAAGGGTACATTCGGCAACCTTTGCACCAACACCTTTGATTTTCATAAGCTCCTGACGGGCATCTTCAATAGGCATTTCTGCTATTTCAGTAAGTGAAATTTCGCCACTTGCAAGCTTCTGTGCCGCATCAAGGATGTATTTACTGCGAAATCCTGCCCTTAAAGGTGCAAGATCCTCAACAGTAAGACCCGAAAGCTTCTCATAGGACGGAAAGGTGTAATCACCCTTTTCATTTTTTTCACCGAAAAATTCACAGAGCCTTGAAATTATACCCGTAATACGGGGTATGTTGTTGTTCTGTGAAATTATAAAGGAGCAAAGAGCCTCCCAGGAGTCCTGACGGAGAATTCTTATACCGTAATATTCCTTTGTTGCCTGACAGATGTATTTATCCTCACTGATTTTTTCACACAGGGAAACATAATCTCTGTCAAGGTCAAAATAAGGTGCCCATATTTTTTTAAATTCTTCTTCATCAGTGTTACGGAAAATGATTTCATTTTCACATTGAAAAATATCAACACTTTTACCCTTTACCGTTCCGTGAAAGCTGCCGTCTGCATTCTCGGTCCAGCGGAAAGCCTGACCGCAGAAAAGGCAGAGCTTTATATCAAGACAGGCTGTGTCTTTTAAAATAATGTTACTGTTTTTTACATCGTAATTCATTTTATAATCCTCTTATTTTGTCAAAAAGGCGGTATTAAGCCTTTTTTTATTTTTAATATAACATAAACTTTTAACACAAAAAGAGGAAAATTACCCCTTTTGAGTCCAAATTTAAGTACTTTATCTTTTTTTCTTTTATAAAATACTTGAAAGTAAAAATATATTATGCTACAATATAAGGTGTGATATTATTTAATAGTATAATTATATTTAATTTTAGTTAATTTATATATTTATATATTATTATATGTCATATAAAAATGCAAGCATATTTTTTCAATTCGGAATTGCTGAGAAAATCTGATATAAAACATCCCGTCATTCCGTCGTTTTTTACGTGTTTGTAAGTTTAATAAAAATATGTAATTTTTTTAATTATAAAAAATTTTTTTTCGGAAAAAAGAATTCATTAAAATCGGAAAAATTCCGAATTCCGAATTCCGAATTCCGAATTTGTAACTTAACAAAGGAGGTAAATTATGGATTCATTCAAAGAAGTATGGGAATTAGTAAGAGATGAAATAAAATGTCTCGTTACTGAGGTTGCCTATAACGTATGGCTCAGTCCCTTGGAATTTGTGGACTTTAAAAATGACAAGGTATATCTTTCAATCAGCGATTTTAAAAAGAAAATTATTCAGGATAAGTTTTCTCATATTGTACCTCTTGCCTTTGAAAATATTTTAGGCTTCCCCGTTGAGGTTGAATATGTTGTTCCCAACGACCTTATCAAGGAAGAGGTTTCACAGAACATTGCAAACGAATATGATTACACCTTTGATAATTTCATCATCGGTCCTTCAAACAAGTTTGCCCACGCAGCTGCACTCAATGTTGCTTCAAAGCCCGGCAAGGCTTACAATCCCCTTTTCATTTACGGTCACTCAGGTCTTGGTAAAACCCACCTTCTGATGGCTATTATGAATGAAATTAAAAATAACAATCCCAAAGCAAACATAATTTATACAAGCGGTGAGCTTTTCACTAACGAGCTTGTTTACTACATCGGTAACCACAACACCCATGCCTTCCATGAAAAATACAGAAACTGCGATGTTCTTTTAGTTGACGACATTCAGTTTATTGCAAAGGGTGAAACAACTCAGGAAGAATTCTTCCATACCTTCAACGCCCTTAATTCAAACGGAAGTCAGATTGTTCTCACCTCGGACCGTCCGCCGAAGGAAATGATGATTCTTGAGGAAAGATTGAGAACCCGTTTTGAAATGGGTCTTATTGCCGATATTCAGCCCCCCACCCTTGAAACAAGAATGGCAATTGTTAAAAAGAAGGCTGAGGACTTAAACCTTAACCTGAGCGATGAAATTATCAAATATGTTGCCGAAAACATAAAAAAGAATATCCGTCAGCTTGAGGGTATTGTAAAGAAAATCAAGGCATATGAAGAGGTTGAATCAACAAGACCCACAGTTGCCGTTGCAAAAAAAGCAATAAGCGATATTATCAACGACAATCAGCCCTTACCCGTAACAGTAGAAAATATCATTACAGAGGTTTCACGCACCTTTGACGTTACCCCCGCTGATATCCGCTCAGATAAGAGAAATTCAAACATTTCCCTTGCAAGGCAGGTTGCAATTTATATCGTTGCAGAGGTAACAGGCCTTTCACTTAAGGCAATAGGTAACGAATTCGGTAACAAGCACCACTCAACCATTATTTATGCACTTAAGGAAATTAAATTAAAGCTTGAAAAGGATGTAGCACTTAAAAATACCGTTGAAGAAATCATTAAAAACATAGGTGAACAATAACGACCTTTTTCAACACTTTATTTAACATTCCACACAAAGTTTTCCACTTTGTCCACAAGAGAAAAAAGGCTGTGTTGAAAAGATAAAATTCTCAACATTTTATTAAACACAAAAAAACAGGCTTAAAACGGCTTTAAATCTGGATTTTTTTGGGTTTTCCTCAATTTCAACACCACCTACTACTACTACTATTAATAATAATTTGTTTATTCGTTAAAACGGAGGTTTTTTTATGAAAATCATTTGTGACAGTGCAGAGCTCTCAAAGGTCTGTATGAATATTCAGAGAACTGTTTCAAACAAATCAACCATTCCCGCACTTGAAGGTATTCTTATTGAATCAGGTGAAGGTAAGGTAAAGCTTACGGGATATGACCTTGAGGTCGGCTCAGTTGTGCTTTTAAATGCAGAAACAACGGATAACGGCAGAGTTGTTCTTAATGCAAAGAATCTTTGCGATATTTTAAGGATGGTACCGGAGGATGTTGTTTCAATTGAATGGGACGACAGAAACATTTGTAAAATAAAAAGCGGTGAAACTGAATATTCTATCATCGGTTCTTCTGCTGACGAATATCCTGAGCTTCCATCACTTTCAAAATTCTCTCCCGTTAAAATTAAGCAGTCGATTCTTAAGGATATGATAAGAAAAACAATTTTCTCCGTTTCAACCGGTGAAAGAAATCCCGTTCATACCGGTGTTAAGTTTGAAGTGACTCAGGGAAGAATTGTTCTTGTTGCCGTTGACGGTGCAAGACTTGCCGTAAGACGTGAGGATGTTGATTACAATGCAGAGGAAAACGGTGAGCTTTCCTTTGTTGTTCCTGCAAAGACTCTTAATGAAATTACTAAGCTTTCATCTGATGATGAGGGTGAAATTGAAATCAGAGTAGGCGACAGACATATCATTTTCAAAATAAACGAATATGAAATTGTTTCCCGTCTTCTTGAAGGTAATTTCCTTAACTATAAATCTGCAATTCCTATGACATATGCAACAAGAATTATTGTTCCTACAAGAAATCTCATTGAATGTATTGAAAGAACATCACTTATTATTACTGATAAGTCAAGTCCTGTACGCTGTGTTATTGAAAACGGAATTATGAAGTTCTCATCCGTTACTGCTATCGGTACGGCTAACGATAAAATGGCAGCTGATATTGAAGGCGGTAACATTGAAATAGGATTTAATAACAGATTCGTTCTTGACTGCCTTAAAGCGTGCGATGTTGACGAAATTAAAATCGAAATGTCAAGCGCTAATCAGCCAATTACCTTTGCACCCTTAGAGGGAGACAGCTTCTTCTTCCTTGTTCTTCCTGTTCGTATATAAAGGGATATGATTAAGGGCTCGGTGCATAGGGAATTCATTTTGCATTTTATAATAAAAAGAGATGAAAAACTATGAAAATTAAAGTTACGGTTAAACAGCCACCTAAAAAAGAAGAAAAAATTGTAAAGATAACAACGGAAAACATCCGTCTTGATAATGCACTCAAATATGCTTCAGCTGTCGGTACGGGCGGTCAGGCAAAATGGGTTATTCAGGATGAGCTTGTAAAGGTTAACGGTGAAATCTGCACTCAGAGAGGCAAAAAGCTTCACGAGGGAGACACCTTTGAGTTTGAGAGAATTATTTATAAAATAGAAAAATAAATCAGAATAATCTATCCGCATTTATTTTGACTAAGTTATATAAATTCTTTTATAAAAAAATTCCTTCGGATTTAAGATTTTGTGAAATTCGGTTTTAATTCCGAATTCCGAATTTTGAATTCCGAATTTCGGAGAAATTATGAACGTTAATCACATTGAAGTTAAGAACTTCCGCAATATTGAATATGCCTACCTTGACCCTTGTGAGGGAATAAACATTATTTACGGTGAAAATGCCCAGGGAAAAACCAATCTTCTTGAAAGCATATGGCTTTTTACGGGTTGCCGTTCCTTTCGTGGCTCAAAGGACAGTGAGCTGATAGGCTTTAACAAAAATAAGGCTAACCTTTATCTTGATTTTTTTGCTTGTGACAGAGATCAGAGTGCTTCACTTGAAATTGCTGAGGGAAGAAAATTCATTCTTAACGGAGTTAAAATGAAAAGCTCTTCACAGATTATGGGTGAATTTTTAAGTGTAGTTTTTTCTCCCGACCACCTTTCACTTGTAAAGGACGGACCTTATGAAAGAAGACGTTTTCTTGATATTGCAATAAGTCAGTTAAAGCCGAAATACGGCGTAACTCTTTCTCAGTATAACAAAGCAATTGCACAAAGAAATATTTTACTTAAAGATATACAGTACCATTCAGAGCTTTATGATACCCTTGATATATGGGAGGACAGAATTGCATTTTTTGCTTCTGAAATCATAAGGCAGAGAATCGGTTATATAAATAAGCTGTCCGAGTATACCGATGAAATTTATTCGGGACTTTCCTCAGGCAGAGAGAAGCTTAAGATATTATATAATCAGCAGACCGTTGTCTACGGTGAAAGCAAGCAGGAATTATATGATAATATGAAAAATCAGCTTTATCAGTCAAGAAAAGGTGACCTTGTAACAGGCTTTACCTCAGTAGGACCTCACAGAGATGACCTTTCAATTCTTATAGACTCACTTCCTGCACGCTCATACGGCTCTCAGGGTCAGCAAAGATCTGCTGCACTTTCGCTTAAATTAGGTGAAGCAGCAGTTATAAGAAATTTTTCAGGTGAGCAGCCCGTTGCTCTTCTGGACGATGTTATGAGTGAGCTTGATACGGGCAGACAGAACTATATTCTGAATCATATAAAGGACTGGCAGGTATTCATCACCTGCTGTGACCCTGCTGCGGTTCAGAATCTTAAATACGGCAAAAGCTTTCAGGTTAAGGGCGGAGCATGTATTTGAATTCGGAATTAAGAATTCGGAATTAGGAATGGCGTGTAAAATAATTTTAATAAACATATCGCTATTCCGCCAAATTTACCTTGTTTCTGAATTTATGAAAAATTCAGGTTAATTAATAAC
>JAXJQQ010000167.1:0-17464 GCA_036311065.1 Acutalibacteraceae bacterium
ACCTTACCGTAGGGTCTTTCCATAAAGGATTTATAGCCGATGTCCTTGCCGACTACCAAATCATCAAAGGTGGTTGCATCAAAGCTTTCCATATGAGAGAAAATCTTGTTTTTGGGATTTCTGTTCTCATGGAATGATTTGATAATCATTTCTTCAATCTGGGAAGCAAGAGTAAATTTGCCCGAATATTCTGCTGCGTTCCATGTGAAAAGGATGTAGTCCTCAGATTCGTACATTTCACGCACATATTTACAGTAGGGGTTATATGTTTCATCCCAGGTTAACCTGCCTCCGCCCAACGGGGTAAAGTACATTTCAAATACATCGTCATTTTTGGTACCGATATATACAATTTGCTCGTCAGCCGGAATTTCGTTACCTCTGCCCTGCATAATCAGGTCAATCTGTTTGGTGCTTCTGCTGTTTACGGTATCCTGGAATTCAATTACATCCTCCTGACCGCACAAGCCGGAAATAAGTCGCAGATAGTTAGTTGATATGCGGTACAGCTCATCGTGGTTGGTAACTACGGTAGCTGTCTGCTGCTTCCAGTTAGCGTTACGTCCGTCAGACTTAACACCGTCAAGGTTTGAGCTTGAAGACCACACAGCTTTTTCATGAGGCTTACCGTTCATATCCAGATAGTGGGATACGGTACACATCTTTGTGTGCATCATATCGGTGCCACCCTTGGCATCAAGAGTCCAGTAACAGAAATTAAAGTCAAGGTAATCACCAATAACCTTATTCTTGGCGTACTTAGGATCACAGGGATCGTTCAATTGCTGAGTGAAGTACTCATAGAAGTTGGGATTACTCTTGGATATGGGATAACCGTCCAGCTGACCGATAACATTTACGTGGATACCCATTTTTGCCGCAGTAATCAACAGGTAAGAAAGGCGTACAAAGCCGTATTCATCATAATTCTTACCAACAAGGTCTCTTTCATAACCGAAATAGCGGCTGTTACGGTTAATGTTGATAGCAGCCTGCACAGAGAAACGGTAAGAAGAAACATCAATATACATTTCCTGCTTCGGATTAGCCTTTTTATAAAGCAGTGCCTGATAAAGCAGAATACCAAGACCTACAATGCCGTTATCCGCTTTGCCGTTTGTGGGATAGACGTATGTATCCACCATAACGGTCTTACCGTTGATATTGGGATACTTAGCGGTGGATCGGCTCATAAGGTTAGAGCTGTTATCCAATCGCTTCAGTTTATCATAGCTGGAGTTGATGGAAGCATCGCTTGATTTCTTTCCAAGCTTAAACACATCCTCAACAGAGACAGGCTCTTTAACAACAGGCTTAACCGTATCTGTCTTACCTTCGTAAGGATCATAACTGCTGACAGTATTGTTAACGTCGTTAACAGTGAGCAGATTTACTATAGCGGTTACCCAATATGCTTCATCAATTGAAGCTGCATTTTTATCTATATATTTAGATTTATCAATGTTTAAAGCAGCATTTTCGGTGTTACCCCAGATGATATTTCCGCCCTCAGCGGCACTGTTATCGCTGACAGTTACACCAATAAGATCTACTACGGTGCCGGCTTTAGTAATATACATAAATCCGCCCTTGGCAGCCTTATTGCCTGTGGCAGTAATATCATAAAGCTTCGCCAGACTCTCACCGGACACATAAACCGCACCGCCTACGCCTGCTGTTTCATTGTTAAGGAAGGAACAGGAATGTACTACAGTTTCAGTATTACCTGTGTAGATAAACAAGGCACCACCGTTACCTGTGTCACGGCTGATGTTTTGTTCAAAAACGGAATTGTAGATGTTGCTGACAGCACCGGTGTATAAATACATAGCACCGCCTGATATACCGGAGTTATTACTGATGGAGCTGTCGTACAGTTTAAGTACGCCGCCCTCACTGTAAAGCCAACCGCCATTGTTAGCAGCAATGTTTTCCTTAGCCTGAATTTTGTTCATCAGAGCTGTACCGCCTGAGCCCATACGGATGGCACCGCCGTACTTGGCAGTGTTGCCGTTAAAGCTACCGCCATCCATTTCAAACAAGCTGTTGCTTATTATCTGCATAGCACCGCCTTCGTCATCGGCAACGTTTTTAACAAAGCTGACATTGGTGAAATAGGATTTTGCACCTGCAGTAAGCAGTCCGGCTCCACCATCCTTGGAGGCTTTATTCTGTTCAAATGTTGTGTTCTTTACATTCAACAGCACTGCGTTCTCTTCAATTGCACGGCGCGTCATATAGAACACGCCACCATATACACCGCTGTTATTTTTATACACTGCATTATTTACGGTTACATGTGTATTAATATCCATCGCACTGCTGTATGACAGATACATAGCACCGCCGTTACTGTCTGAGCTGTTATTGATGAATTGGTCACCGTTGACAGTCACATAAGCACTACGGATGGAAAGTGCACCGCCGTGGGAACCGGCAGTATTACTGCTGAATATATTATTCGTAAGGTCAACCTTACTCTTGTTGATTACATATATGGCACCTGCTTCACCTGATGCCGCATTTCCCTCAAATAAATTGTTGGTTACAGTAACCTTGGCGCCCTTGGAATATTTCTTAGCAGCGTCAGAGGTAATATATACTGCACCGCCGCTTTTAGCACGGTTTCCTTTGAGTGTGCAGTTTGTCAGGTGCTGCAGTCTGGTAATTTCGTCGTTTTCTGAACGGTACAGATTTAATGCACCGCCGCTTCCTGATGCCTCGTTTCCGATAAATTCAGCATTCTTGGCAATAAAAGCACCTGAAACTGAAACTACGCCGCCGTCGCCGGAGCTTACAGTGTTGTGTCTGAAAGAAGTATTACCCAGTACAACTACTGCACTGAAATGGGAAGAATAGATAGCACCTGCACCTAATTTAGCTGTATTACCTTTAACAAGCACCTTTTCCCCGTCCTTATCGGTGTTACCGATAGCTAACTGAGTGGAAGCAGAGCTGGGAGCGTAATAAAGCGATGCATATTTAGTACCATTGTTATTGATAAATGTACCCGCAGTGATTCTTACAGTCTGATAGTTATAAACGATAGCACCTCGGGCACCTTCATTTCCCTCAAAGGTACCGCCGTGGATGTAAAGGTTACCCTCGTTATAGAATACACCGCCGATTGAGCTGTTACGTCCTTCTTCCGTGCTGGAATCTTCAAGGTTAACCTTGTTGTTCTTATAGTTACCACCGTATACGTTTACTGTACCGTTGGGAATAACCGCAACAGAGCCACCGACACGGTTGGGACGGGATAACTTATAGACGGCTGCATAGGTTTTTTCATTGTCCTGCTTATAGCAGTTACGGATAGTTACGTTATCGTATAAATCTACACTGCCACCATAGCAAACAAAGAAAACAGAGCCCTTAACTGTTGCCTGCATATTATCCGCATTACCGTCAATGATAAGTTGATTCTGCAGCTTGGAACCGGGATTACCAAGAGTTAACTTAACAACCGGGCTGTTAAAAATTGCCTGAGAGCCGCCGGCACTTTCACCCACAACAAATATATCACCGCCAAAGCTTGCAGCACGTGTGAGGGTATGAGGCTCATCTGAGAAAATAATGATTTCCGATGTAATATAAAATGTTCTGTCAATTTCAAAATCAGCTACGATGCGGATGTTTTTGCTCTTTTTGTTGATGGCATTTTCCAACTGCTTGGAAGATGAAACATCAACAATTACACCGCCAATACCGGGTGCGGGATCGCTTGTGCTTTGAACATTGATTGAGCCTGAAATAACATTTTTCCAGTAAGCATCATCCAAAACAGCATTCTGATCAATATAAGCGGCTTTATTGAGCCACAAGGTTGCATAACCGGAGTCACCGCAGATAAAATCACCTGCTGTTGAGGCCTTGTTACCGTTAACGGTCATACCGTCAACCGTGATATCCACAGATGCACCTGCTGCATAAACAACAGCACCGTTATCGGCAGTGTTACCTGTGGCTGAGTTGTTGCGAAGTTCAATAATACTGAAGCCGTCAGCGTATATAACGCCACCGTTTTTACCTGCAGTGTTGAAGGAGAAATCAGTGCCTTCAATCTGAACATGAGTGGCATCGGTAATGATGCATACAGCACCGCCGTTTTCAGCTGCTGTATTGCTAATGAAGATGCCATATGTGCATTCAAACACAACGTCACCGTCAAGCATAACAGCACCGCCGTTTTTGTCAGCTATGTTATCTTCAATGGTTGTTTTATTAAGCTTCAGGGAGCCGTAGCAGGCATAAACTGCACCACCGTTATCAGCAGCATTGCTTCTGAAGGTGCTGCCGTCTATATTCAGGGTACCACAGCTGAAGATTGCACCGCCGTTGGCTGCAACAGAAGTATTATTGCTATATGTACCACCGTGAACATTCATTTCACCTTGTTCAGCTATAATGGCAACAGCACCGCCAACATATTCAGATTTTGCGTACAGATTATGACGCTTCTCTGAAGCACGGTCATTGCCCTTTTTCTCGCAATTGATAACACTGACATCGGAATATAAGTTTACACAGCTTCCGCCGCATACAAAGAATGCAGAGCCTGTAACATCAGCCGTCATATTATCTTTATTACCGTCAATAACCAGTGAATTACCGTCCTGAGCATCCTGCTTACCAACAGTCAGCGTCACACCATCGGCACACGCAACACCGTCAGCACTTTCACCCACAACAAACATATCCCCTGCAAAATCAGCTTTTCGGGTCAGGGTTACATCACCCACGGGAATGATACGGGTGTCAGCAGTGATATAATAAGTACGGTCAATTTCAAAGCTTCTGAGAATACGGATTTCCTCAAAGCCTGAGCTGAGTGCCATCTGTAACTCTCTGGCACTTTTAACATCAGGATGACCGTTGGAATCCCACAAGGGCTGCTCATATTCATTATAAGCCGGAACAGCAGCATCGCTGTTATTAACTGTCAGCTTGTTGAATATGGCTTTTGACCAATAATCATCACCATACGGGGCGGCAACATCCTTATCTGTGTAGTTGTTTTTGTTAATGTAAAGCTTTGCGTTGAGTGTGTTACCCCAGATGATCGGACCGCCATCATCAGCAGCAGTATTGCCTGAAACGGTAAGACCGCTGACGGTAACAACCGTGCTTGCTGCAGTCTCATACATAAAACCGCCCTTGGCCGCAGAGTTGCCGACAGCAACAATATCAAACATATCAAGCAAACTCTTGCCTGAAACTAAAATACCGCCGCCCAATCCGCTTGAGGTATTATTGTTAATGGTACAGCGGTTCAGAGTAACCTTAGTACCGCCGGTATAGACGAACAGTGCACCTGCATTACTTGTATTTGATGAGCTGCAGGTATTACCGCTGATTTCACAGTTATAGAGATTTGCCACCGCAGAGGTATATAAACGCATAGCACTGCCGTTTTCTGCTGTATTGTTGCAGACAGAGCTGTTATACATGCTAAGATTACCGCCAAGATTATACAGGAATCCTGCATTCTTAGCAGAGTTTTCAGTAGCAGTAATATCATTAGCAATTATTGTTGAACCCTTATTCAGGTATATACCGCCACCTGTAGTTACTGCATCGTTGCCGGTAAATGTAACATGATTCAGCTCTGCCGAGGCAATTTCTTTTTCATCTTCTCCGCCTACAAACATAGCACCGCCGTTTACGGCAGAAGAATTACGGAAGGTTATATCACGAAGATAGGCTCTGGAGCTCTTGCTGACACGAACGGCACCGCCGTTTGCACCGGCAGTGTTATCAGCGAACAGGGTGTTGTAACCCAACAGCTCTACATCAACACTTGCACGGGTACCGGTTATATAAATAGCTCCACCGTCCTCATCGGCAGTGTTTTTGGTAAATGTACAATCATAGAATGAAATGTTGTCATAGGTACCAACACCGTAAACGGCACCGGCATTTCCTGTTGCGGTATTATTCTCAAACACTGTGTTATGTAACACAACAGTACCCGAGGATGATATAGCACCGCCTGTGGCTGCAGAGTTATTTTTGAAAAGAACCTGAGCAGTCTCGGTTTTGGTATCTCCGCCTACATAAAGAACAGCACCTGAGCTTGAGGGAAGATATATAGCACCGCCGTTAGTGGTAGCAGAGTTATTCTCAAAACTACCCTTAAGAATGGTCATGGAACGGTAGTTATAAAACACACCTGCTCTGGAGGCAAAGTTGCCGTTATAAGTACCGTCGTATACATTCAGAGTACCGTGGTTAAAGAAAGCACCACCGTATACGCCTGAATCTTCAACGCCGTTATTAAGATATTTACCGCCATAGATATTCATATGACTCTTGTTGGCAACGATACCTACAGCACCGCCTACATAGCTTGGGGAATTAGACAGACCGTGGCGGCTTTCAAGCGAGCGGACATTGCCCTTTTTTTCGCAGTTAGTTACGGTGATGTCCGGGTGCAGGTCTACCTGACCGTTAAGGCAGGCAAAGAAAACCGTACCGGTAACGGTGGCGGTCATGTTAGCTGCATTTCCGTCAAAAATCAATCTGTCGCTCTGTTGTGCACCGACAGTACCCACAGTAAGAACAACCGTGTTTTCGCAAGGTGTTCCGTCAGCATTTTCACCAACAACAAAAACATCCCCGACGAAATCCTCCTGTCTTGTGAGAGTATGAGGATCAGCAGAATAAATAGTCAGGCTGTTAGTGATATAAAATGTACGGTCAATTTTAAAATCTGCCGCAATGCAGATTTCTGCTGCCCCGGAGGAAATTGCCGTCTCCAATTCAGCAGCAGATGAGACGTTAACCGCACTCAGCTGACCTGGATCCGATGCGGAATTACCGTTATTTTCAATGTCTGATGTGACGGTGTTTACTATGTTACCGTTATCTGAAGCAAATACTTCAAGAGGTACTGTGGTAAACAGCATTACCGCAATGAGTAACATAGCTAATAACCGCTTTACATAACCAAATTTCATGTTTCAACATTCCTTTCTTTAGTTACTGAAAAATCAAAGGAGCAGTAAAGCGTATATACTACCAACTTTATTATAGCATTAATCACTTTGCTTTTGCAAGTATAACGGCCACAGTTTTAATATGCTTATTGCACAATAATTAAGGCTTGTTATTATGAACTTGTTATGATATAATATTTATTATTAAAAATACTATCAACAAAAAAGGGAAGTGAATGTATGAAGCGGAAAGTAAATGCAATTCTTTCTGTTGTGTTTGCGGTGGTGCTTCTGTTACCTTTAAGCCTGATATCAGGCATAAATGCTGCTGCCGCAAAAAAGGCTCTTGTAATTAAAAATCAGCCCGTTTCAGTTCTGGTTTACGCAGGGCAGACAGCCAAAGCAACTGTTAAGGCTGATGGTGACGGACTGAAATATGCCTGGTACTACCGTGATGCCGACAGCTCAAAATTTGCAAAAACCAACACCTTTAAGGGCAGCACCTACAAGGTAGAAATGAATACAACCCGTCACGGCAGACAGGTGTATTGCAAAATTACCGATAAATACGGTAATACGGTGAAGACCAATACCGTAACCTTATCCATGAAAAAAGACCTGAATATTGTAAAACAGCCTGTGTCGGCTTCTGCATACAGCGGAAAGAAAGCCAAGGTGACCGTAAAAGTCAGTGGCTTCGGATTGAAATACACATGGTACTACCGTGATGCAGGAAAGTCTTCTTTTGCAAAAACCAACACGTTTAAAGGCAACACTTATCAGGTGGAGATGAACAGCGTCCGCAAGGGCAGACAGGTATATTGCGTAATCACTGATAAATACGGTAAAACCGTAAAAACAGATGTTGTTAAGCTTTCCTTACGTAAAACTCCGAAAATAACCAAGCAGCCCGCTTCCGTCTCTGCTTATAACGGAAAAACTGCTAAGGTTACCCTGAAGGCTGCGGGTGAGGGACTGAAATACACCTGGTATTATAAAAATGCAGGCGATTCATCCTTTACCAAAACAAATACATTTAAAGGTAATTATTATGAGGCTGTGATGAATGCCTCCCGTCACGGAAGACAGATTTACTGTGCCGTTACCGATAAATACGGTACGATGCTGAAGACCAGGACCGTTACTTTAAACACTATGCTTAATGCGGTGAAGGTAACCTGCGATGACTGCAAGGCAAAAAACTCAGGCACATATTTTGAGGATGAAACATTGTTCACCCAGACCAAGCATTTAGGTAATATGCCGCTTACCTTTGAAGCAGTGTTCAGCCTGACAGCAGATGATGTGAAAGATAATAAAATGCTTACACTGGACCGAAATACTGATTACAAGGAAACTGTTCTGTTCAGTAATGACGATACATATGAAAAATGCATTGTTTTTTCTGTTACCGAACACGGCAACCCGAAGCTGATGTTGCGTGCACGGGATGTGTACCGTAAGGCTAACCACCTTGTATTTGATAAGGTTAATGTATTCTCAGAAAAGCCTGTGCACCTTGCTATAACACTGGACCACGGAAATAATAATGTTAAATGCTATATCAACGGTAAGCTTAAGCAGACCATCAAGGGTATTCCGAAAGCTGTTAAGACTCCCTTTGTACCTACATACCGCTATGCCGTTGCAGGAGATTATTACGACAGCAACCCCAACCATTTTATTGGCAGACTTCACAGCTTATCTGTATGGACAGATGTACGTTCCGCCGCCGAGATTAATTTTGATGCCACCGTGGGCATTGATACCGCCGATAAGGCTCTTGCAGCTTCATACGATATGACCCGTTGCAGTGCTTGCCTTAAAAAGGATTTATCTTCCAGGAAAAACAACCTGACCACTGAAAAACTGTGGTTAGAAAAAACTGAAGTGGATATGCCGGAGAATTATGACTTCTCCTTTGCGGTTATCGGTGATACTCAGGAATTATCTGAGGATAAGCCGTCAGCATTCGCCCATTTGTACGAGTGGCTGGTTGCTAATAAGCAGGAACATAAGATTGAGTATGTGTTGGGCCTTGGTGACATTACACAAAAAAGCTACGCTCACGAGTGGGAGCACGCCCGTAATCAGATTTATAAGCTGAACGGTAATATTCCCTATCTTCTTTCACGCGGAAACCATGATTACAACTGGGAAGAAAACGGTGTGGTCACCGCCGGTTACAACAAGACATTTAACGACGGCCTCTACAATCAGCAGCTTACCGGCATTATGACCGAGGGAGACGTAAGCAACGCTTACCGCACCATCAATATCTGCGGCATTGATTATCTGTTCCTTGCTTTGGACTTCGGCCCGAATGCTGAAATGTTAGCCTGGGCAGATTCCGTGATATCAGCACATCCCGACCACCGTGTGATTGTTATTACTCATTGCTATATGTACCGCGACGGAACTACATTGGATGACGGCGATGCCTATTGTGCCTCCAAGTATCCTTTAAAGGACCGCAAGGCTGAGCAGGCGAAAAAGCCAAGTTTTGACGGTGATGACATGTGGGAGCATTTTGTATCCAAGCACCCGAACATACAGATGGTTCTTTCCGGGCATGACCCTTGCCAGCATGTGGTATACCGTCAGGATAAGGGTGTACACGGCAACACTGTAACTCAGATGCTGATCGACCCTCAGGGAACCGACTCCTTCTATGAACCCTCTGCGATGGTAGCTATGTTCTATTTTTCAGATAACGGTAACCGCCTTACCGTACGCTATTACTCTGTTGAGCACGACCGCTACGGAACCGAACGCAGCCAGTTTACCATCAGCCTGAATTAATAAAACGGAATAAAAAAATCGAGGCCTTGCCTCGATTTTTTTATTCACATATAAACTTATATAATTCCTCACCCTTAAGTCCCATTGAAGCACCCACAAGGGTCTTGACATATGCCGTTTCAAAGGTCATACCGCTTACGGGAAAGGCACCGCTATCAAGGGCGTCTGAGGTTGATTCATAGGAGTAAGCCTCGCTGTTGCAGGGAGCAATAAAAAGGTCTACGCCCCCATTTTTGCATTTTTCCGCAAAGGTCAGGAATGATAAATTGCTGACCTCGCCCCTCTTTTTACTTCGTTCAACACACACCGTCTGTGAATGGTAGGTGTTATGAACAACGGCTGAAAGCTTATCTAAGTTATAAAAATCATAGTCAATACCAACATAAGGTACAATGCAAAGCACTCCGGCTTTAAGAGATTCAACCTCTTCAAGAAGATTGCGTCGGCAGCTGAATTCTTCACCCACATATCGGAAGCTTTCTGTATTTTCAAGCACTACACTGCTACTGCTGAAAAAGTCATCGCTGTAATCGGAGCACTGCTTAAGCTGAGAGCCGTAATGAAGGTACATTTTACCGTCACTGTTTCTGTAAACGGCATAAACATTGGGCTTTATTCCGTTCATAATAAGCTCAGCGGCAGCTCTGAAATTAGCGTTACCGTTTGTACCGTCTTTATCTAAAGGCAACTGAGCTGAAACCAGAATAACGGGTATATCAAGGTGTGAGAGCATAAGAGAAAGAAGAGATGAGGTAAAGGCAAGGGTGTCCGTTCCGTGAAGTATTATTATACCCTTATAAGTGCTGAAATCTTCAATGCTTCTGAAGTCATCAAGAAGGGTGTTCCATGTTTTCACCGTCATATTTTCGCTGAGTATGTTGAGTGGCATACGGCAGTCGAAATCGACACCATTAAACGGTGAATTACTGTTTTTGAATATTGAAACAATTTTATATTTTGCTTTTTCGGCGTCGGATGATCTTTCACCCTTTTCGTCCTCAACACTGCAGATTGTACCGCCCGTGAGAACAAGGAGTATTTTATCTTTTTTTATGTTTTCCGTTAACATTTCATACGGCCTCCCCTTTTCTTTTCTGTCTCATATTATATAGTATTTTTTCTTTTAAAGTCAAGACGGGAATATGCTGTGTATAACCATATTTTGTTTTATTTTTTCTATTGACAAACATCCCCTTTTTTGATATAATTCTCTGTGAAGATCCTGCTTTTTGGGAAAGTCCGTCAGAGAGAGTGTGTCATAGGCTGAAAGCACACTCGGGATGAGTAGTAAGTAAGGTAACACTTCAGGGTATATGCTTAAAACTTAATAAAAGAGCGGGTACATTTTTTGTATCAATACGGGTGGCACCGCGGGTTATTATAAATACTCGTCCCGGGAATTATGTTTTGTAATTCCCGGGATTTTTTATTTTAATAAGCATATCATAAAGGTAAACTAATATACGATATGGAGGTATAATACAATGTACAGAACTCATCGTTGCAACGAGATAAGAGAAAATCACATCGGTATGACTGTTGAGCTGGCAGGCTGGGTTGATGTTGTCCGTGACCACGGCGGTGTTCTCTTTGTGGATTTGCGTGACGAAACCGGCATTACTCAGGTTGTTGTTCACGACGAAAAGCTCCTCAAGGGCATCAGCAAGGAAACGGTTATTTCCGTTCACGGCACAGTATCCAAGCGTGACGAAAGCACAGTCAACCCCAAAATTGAAACAGGTCTTGTTGAGCTTATTGCAGACGACCTTAAGGCTTTAGGTGTGTGCAGCAGAGACCTTCCCTTTGAAATCGGTTCAAAGGACACAAACGAAAACCTCAGACTCAAGCACAGATTCCTCGACCTGAGAAATCCTGCTTTACACAACAATATCATCCTTCGTTCAAAGGTTATCGGCCATATGAGACGCCTTATGGAGGAAAGAGGCTTCCTTGATATTCAGACTCCCATTCTTACCGCCTCCTCACCCGAAGGTGCAAGAGACTTCCTTGTTCCTTCCCGTAAGCATCCCGGTAAGTTCTACGCCCTTCCTCAGGCACCCCAGCAGTTCAAGCAGCTTCTTATGGTATCCGGCTTTGATAAATACTATCAGATCGCTCCCTGCTTCAGAGACGAGGACGCACGTGCTGACCGTTCACCCGGTGAATTCTATCAGCTTGACTTTGAAATGGCTTTCTCCACTCAGGAAGAGGTGCTCAAGGTCTGTGAGGATGTTGTAAGCGACATTTTCCGCACCTTCTCAGATAAAAAGGTTACGGATACCCCCTTCAGATGTATCCCTTACAGAGAGGCTATGGCAAAGTACGGCTCAGACAAGCCCGACCTTCGTAACCCCCTTGTTATCTGTGATCTTACAGATATGTTCAAGAGAGTTAAGTTCAAGCCCTTTATGAACAAGCCCGTAAGAGGTATTGTTGCTCCATGCAAAAACGAAAGATGGTTCTTTGATAAGTCCCTCGCTTTTGCAACAAAGCAGGCTAAAATGGCAGGTCTTGCTCACATCACCCTTCTTAATGCAGAAACCTTTGAATTCAAGGATGACCCCATCATCAAGGTTATGACAGAGGAAGAAAAGAGAGAAATTGTTGCTCTCACAGGCGTTAAGGAAGGCGAAACAATCTTCTTTATCTGCGACACCGTATCCGATATTGCAGACAAGAACGCAGGCATTATCCGTACATGGCTCGGCAACGAGTTAGGTCTTATCAACAAGGATTCCTTTGAATTCTGCTTCGTTGTTGACTTCCCGATGTACGAAAGAGACGAAATCACAGATAAGATTATCTTTACCCATAACCCCTTCTCAATGCCTCAGGGCGGACTTGAAGCACTTGAGACTATGGATCCCACAGAAATTCTCGCATACCAGTACGACCTTGTATGTAACGGTATTGAATTGGCTTCAGGTGCTGTAAGAAACCACAGCCCCGAAATTATGAGAAAGGCATTTGAAATTGCAGGCTACACAGAGGATGAAGTAAAGAAACGCTTCAGCGCTCTTTATAACGCCTTCCAGTTCGGTGCTCCCCCTCATGCAGGTATGGCTCCCGGTGTTGACAGAATCGTAATGCTCCTTGCAGACACCGAAACCATCAGAGATGTTATTGCATTCCCCCTTGACGGTACAGCTCAGGATCAGATGCTCGGCGCTCCCGGTGAGGTTACAGAGCTTCAGCTGTTTGAAGCAAATGTAAGCATCAGAGGTAAGGGCAGCAGCGAGGTTCTCGGCAGTGAGGGCGGAGACAGTTCCAACTTTGCCGCTACAATAAGCTCAGCAAAATCCTCAGTTCAGACCAAGGAAAGCAAGCTCAGAGGTCTTGAGCAGGTTAATGAATTGCAGTTTACCGATGAGGAAAAGAAGAATATGCAGAATATTCTTGATTCTATGCTAAAAAAGGAAGCTGAGCTTTCCTCAATTGATACAGACAGCGTTGAAGCTATGGTATATGTAATGCCTATGACCAATGTTCTTCGTGAAGATGCAAGAAAGCAACCCTTTGACAGAAAGGACCTTCTTGCAGGTGCTCCTCAGAGCACAGAAGACAGCTGGCAGGTTCCCAGACTTGTAAAGTGAGGTGACACAGGTGAAATATTATATTAACGAAATAAACTCTGCAGGTACAATTGCAGTTGATGACACAATTCTTGTAAAAGATATTCCTGCTACCGCAGGCTCAAAAATGCTTGAAGGCTTCAAGCCCCTTTTCTCAGCTGAGGTTGTTGAAAAACTCCTTAAGGAAGGCTATACACTTTCAGGTAAAACAAATGTAGGTGAATTCGGACTTGACCTTATGGGTGAAACCTCATATTTTGCTGACGGTGAAACAACTCTCAAGGGTGCTGCAGCTGAGCTTGTTAAAGACAAGAAAATCAAAGCCGCACTCAGCGTTGACCTTAACGGTGCACCCCGCCGTGCCGCCGCAGTTTCAGGTGTAGATTTTATTAAGCCCACCTACGGAACAGTTTCCCGTTACGGCATTATTGCCTGTGCCTGCTCAGGTGAGCAAATCGGTGTTACTGCAGGCAATGCACAGGATGTTAAGGAAATCCTCAGCGTTATCGCAGGTCACGACAGTAAGGACGGCACAAGCCTCCCCGCAGAAAAATATGAATACAATCTCAACGAAGATGTTGCTTCAATGAAAATCTGCATCATCTCCGAGCTTTATGACAAGGCTTCAGATGAAGTTAAGGCAAAGCTTGATGAGTTTGCAAAGAAGCTCACTGCAAAGGGTGCAAAGGTAGAAAAGGTATCTCTTGATGTTGTTTTTGCAGCTCAGACTGCATGGCAGATTCTTATTGCAGCAGAGACCTGCAACAACCTTTCCCGTTTTGACGGTGTAAAATACGGTTACCGCACTCCCGAATACAAAAACATTGATGAGCTTTACGTAAAAAGCCGTTCTGAAGCCTTTTCTTTCCTTACAAAGGCAACTATCATCTACGGCTCAGACGTGCTCTCTAAGGGCAAATACGAAAGCTGCTATGATAAGAGTCTTCGCATCCGCAGGGTTGTTCTTAATAAAGTTAAAGAGCTTCTTTCATCCTACGATGCAATTCTTACCCCCGCTTGCAGCAAGGCTGAATTTTCAGTTTACGACACAAAGGATGCATTCAACAAGGTATTTGAAGAAAGCCTTTTCACAGCCGTACCTTCCATTACAGGTCTTCCCGCAATGGTAAGCGGCGGTGTTCAGCTTATTGCAGATTCCTTTAAGGAAAGCACACTTTTAAGCATCGCACACTCTGCAGAAAAGGAGGAAGCATAAATTATGAAATACGAACTTGTCATCGGTCTTGAAACTCACGTTGAGCTTTCAACAGATTCAAAGCTTTTCTGTTCCTGCGGCGGTCACTCAAGCCCCAAGGAGCCCAATGACTGTGTATGCCCTGCCTGCAGCGGTATGCCCGGCATGCTTCCCGTAACAAACAGACACGCTATTGAGCTTGCAGTAAAAGCCGGCTTTATGCTCAACTGCAAAATCAATCAGTATACAACCTTCGATAAGAAAAGCTACTACTACCCTGACCTTCCCTGTGCTTATCAGATTACACAGTGGTTCCACCCTATCTGTGTTGAAGGTAGTGTGGATGTAGACGGAAGAAAAATCGGCATTAAGCAGATTCACCTTGAAGAAGACGCAGGTAAGCTCGTTCACGATGAAGCAACCAACACATCATTTGTTGACTACAACCGTACAAGCGTTCCTCTTATCGAAATCGTTAGTAAGCCTGATTTCCGTTCCTCAGAGGAGGTTATCTCATACCTTAAAAAGCTTAAGTCTGCCCTTCAGTTTGCAGGTATTTCCGAATGTGAAGAAGGCGCAATGAGATGTGACGTTAACATTTCAGTCCGTCCCGAAGGCTCAACAGAATTCGGTGTACGTTCAGAAATCAAAAATATGAGTTCACTTTCAGAAATCAAGGACGCTATTGAATTTGAAAAGGTACGTCACGTTGATGCTATTGAGCGTCACACAGAAATTCTTGTTCAGGAAACACGCCGTTGGGATGATGTAAAAAGAAGAACCTTCCCTATGCGTAACAAGGAAACAGCCGCAGACTACCGCTATTTCCCCGACCCCAACCTTATGCCCATCGTAATTGATGATGAATGGCTTGAGGAAATCAGAAAGAGTATGCCTGCTACTGCAGATGAGAAGGCAACATATTATGAGAATATGGGCATTGCTGCCAAGGAAGCCGCAGTTCTTGCTTCCGACCGTAAGCTTTGCGAGGTATTCGATGCAGTTGTTGCTTCAGGCAGAAATGCAAAAACAGTTGCTTCCTGGATTCTTACCGAATGTATGGGTATTATGAAGAGGCTTGAAATTGCTTCTCTTGACATCAGCTCCGATAAGCTTTCAAGAATCATTGAGCTTGTTGAAAAGAACGAAATTACCCGTGCTGCAGGTAAAAAGGTGCTTTCCGCAGTATTTGAAAAGGATGTTGATGTTGATGCCTTCTGTGAAGAACAGGGTCTCAACCAGAAGATTGACGAAAGCTTCATCCTTGATACCGTTCGCAAGGTAATCAGTGAAAACGAAAAGATTGTTGCTGACTACAAGAGCGGTAAAACAAAGGCTCTTCAAGCACTCTTCGGCTCAGTTATGCGTGAGCTCAGAGGAAACGGTGACCCTGCAGTCATCAGAACACTGCTTGAAGAAGAAGTAAACAAATAAGATTTAAATGTAAAAAAAGCTATCCGTTAAAAGCGGATAGCTTTTTTATAAGAATGGACCTCCACGGTAATCCGTGGAGGTCCATTTTGTTTTATTAAATTTTAAACTAAAACTTAATAGTGAACAAAGCCGCAATCACAAACCTTACCTATTTTGAACAGCTTCCAGAAGAAGCGAACAATCTTATAGATAAATCTCATGAACCAGTGCTGCTTATGGCAGATACATCCGCAATCCCTTGATGCGCCAACAGGAGTCTTACAGCCATCACACTTACCGTCATTATTTTCATCCTTATGACCGGTAGCCATGATAACATTCTTACCGTGGTCTGTGCCGCATTCTGTACAGTAATAATGAGCTGTATAGCCGTTTTCGGTACAGGTTGCAGCCTTTGCAGGAACGCTGATAAGAGTACCTGCGTGATTTGTTGCAGGAATTATAACAATTTCTCTGTTGTTTACATCAAGTCCGCCTAAAGTACCGCATCCGTTTGCACATACTCTGTACTTAGCACCGCTTCTGAAGCAGGTAGGCTCGCTTGTAACGATCCAGCCTTCGCTGTCAGTTTTATCTGAAACAACCCACTTATGGCCGTAAGCCTTAAGTGAAGGATCTTCAGCAGCAGTTATGCGGATTTCCTTTGTTTCACAAATCGCACAAGTGAAGGTATACAAACCGTCACGCACACAGTTGGGAGCACTGTATGTATCATAAAGAGCTTCGCCTTCTGCATCCTTGGGAATGGTATGACCAACATTTGAGGATATTCTTTCATCGGTCTCTTCAGCATCACAGTTTGCACATTCACGACCGAACACTACCTCGCCTTCAGCACATGAACCGGAAATGTAAGTCCAATCAGACCAGGAGTGGCCGAGAGCTTCGATTTCTTCGCCGCCTTCGGTCTTACCACAACCGTTTGCACAGGTATAAACTGCTTCTTTACCTGCTTCTTCACAAGTTGCTTCTACCTTGTCTGCAGTCTTCTGCATATCGTGACCGAGTTCAGGAATTACTGTACCTTCGGTTTCAAGTGCATCACAGCATGACCAGTGAATGTCTCCTGTGTATCCATCTGCTGTACATGTTGCATCTGCCTTATTCTTAATAACATTTGCTGTGCCTGTATGAGCATCTGCATCAACAGGAATTACTTCACTTTCTGTCTTGACTGCATCACAGCATTCATACTTTTCGTCACCTGTTGCACCTTCTGTTGTACATGTGGGTGCTACATAGCCTTCGTTATAGGTCTTATCAGATGCGTGGTTTGCGGGATCCTTTTCGCCTGTCTTTGCTTCTGTGCTGAGCTTTGCATCACAGCCTGCACAATAGGTTACTTCATTCCATGTCTTTTCTGCATTACATGTACCTGCTACGATGTCTTCGTCCTTCGTATATGTTCCGCCAACGTGGTTTGCTGAATCCTTTTCGCCTGTCTTTGCTTCTGTGCTGAGCTTTGCGTTACAGTCTGAGCAATAGGTTACTTCATTCCATGTCTTTTCTGCATTACATGTACC
>JAXJQQ010000168.1:0-10614 GCA_036311065.1 Acutalibacteraceae bacterium
GCAACGTAATCATCTGCACTTGTTGCGATAGCAGTTGTGCCTTCAAGAACTGCGTCGAGACCTGTAAGCTCAGTGTTAGCGATAGCAAGCTTGAGAAGAGTGTTCTTTACAACTGTGTATTCAACACCTGCTTCACGGAGCTCCTTACGAAGAGCTGTATCGTCAGCAACGTTGATACCCTTATAGTCAACGATAACACCTGCGATTGAATTGTTGAGTCTTTCAGTAAGTTCAGCAACAACAACTTTTTTCTGTTCTAAAACGTTAGCGCTGGGCAAATGAATTCACCTCCTGTAATATTTTTATACCCTTGGTGTCAGAGATAAGAAAAACCCTTTCCCTCATACCGAGAGAAAGGGTAACATAATCAATAAGACATAATTATCTTAATTAAATATGCTCCGTTCCTCGGCAGGCGGCATAAAGCCTTTAAGTCTCACACCTGCTGTCTTAGGGCTGGACAGCTTTAGTATAATACCACAAAGAAATATCTTTGTCAAGTACTATTTTAAATTATTTTGCTTCGGCAGCAGCAGAGCCAACCTTGTTGGGGTTGATCTTAACGCCGGGGCCCATTGTAGCTGTAACTACGCAGGAACGGATGTACTGACCCTTAGCAGCTGCAGGCTTTGCCTTGATAACTGCGTCAAGAAGAGTGTTGAAGTTCTCCATGAGCTTTTCTGTACCGAAGGAAGCCTTACCGATAGGACAGTGGATAATGTTTGTTTTGTCAAGACGATACTCAATCTTACCTGCCTTAGCTTCAGTAACAGCCTGAGCTACGTTAGGAGTAACAGTACCTGCCTTGGGTGAAGGCATAAGGCCACGGGGACCAAGAACCTTACCGAGACGACCAACAAGGCCCATCATGCTGGGATGTGCGATAGCAACATCGAATTCCATCCAGCCTTCGCCCTGGATCTTTGCAACGAGGTCTTCAGCGCCAACTACTTCTGCGCCTGCAGCCTCAGCAGCTTTTGCTTCTTCGCCCTTAGCGAAAACAGCAACACGTACAGACTTACCTGTACCGTTGGGAAGAACAACTGCGCCACGAACCTGCTGATCAGCATGACGTGAGTCAACACCGAGACGGATGTGAGCTTCAATTGTTTCATCAAACTTTGCAGTAGCTGTCTTTATTGCAAGATCAAGTGCTTCTGCAGGATCATAAAGATTTGATTTGTCGACGAGCTTTGCGCCCTCAACATATTTTTTACCATGTTTCATTGTCTTTCATCCTCCTATAGAGTGGTTAAATCGGATTTTTCCTCCCACCCGGAAGCATTAGTCAGCGACTACTATGCCCATTGAGCGAGCTGTACCGGCTATCATACTCATAGCTGCTTCAACGGAAGCTGCGTTGAGGTCCGGCATTTTCTGCTCAGCAATTTTTCTAACCTGCTCACCGGTAATTGTTGCGACCTTAGTCTTGTTAGGTACGCCTGAACCGCTTTCGATTCCGCAAGCCTTCTTGATAAGAACAGCAGCGGGCGGTGTTTTAGTAATGAATGTGAATGTACGGTCTGCGTAAACTGTGATTACAACAGGAATGATAAGACCGATGTCATTCTTTGTGCGCTCGTTGAATTCCTTTGTGAAAGCCATGATGTTAACACCGTGCTGACCGAGAGCCGGACCAACAGGCGGTGCCGGAGTAGCCTTACCTGCAGGAATCTGGAGCTTGATTAAACCTACAACCTTTTGAGCCATTTTTTTGCACCTCCAAATTTATGTGGTTGATGGCGACTTGCTTTAAAATTTAGCAAATCTCCCACAGGGAACCTAAGTTCCCCACATAATAAACGGCATTGCCGTAAATTATCAAAAATTCTTAATCCTGAACCTCAATCTGATTAAGTCCGAGCTCGACGGGAGTTTCTCTACCGAGCATGGAAATCATTACAACGACTACTTCCTTAACAAGGTCGATGCTGTCAACAACACCGCTGTAACCGTCGAAGGGTCCGCTTAAGATGTTTACGAAGTCCCCTACCTTGTAGTTAACTTCAACTGTTCTCTTTTCAATGCCGAGATTGATTACTTCCTGGTCTGAAAGAGGAACGGGTTTGCTTCCAGGGCCTACAAAGCCCGTAACGCCACGTGTGTTTCTGATAACGTACCAAGCTTCATCTGTCATTGAAAGCTCTTCGTCTTCAAATTCGCTGCGTTTTTTGTAGATACAGGCAACCTTTACCATAACGTAACCGGGGAAAAGCTTACGCTCAACCTCTTTTACCTTATCGTCCTTGATTTCCGTAACAGTTTCCGTAGGGATTCTTACTTCAAAAATCTGATCCTGCATCTTACGGTTTTCAACAACCGTGAGAATGTTTGAGGCTACTTTGTTTTCATAGCCTGAATAGGTGTGTACTACAAACCATTTGGCATTATCTGCCATCGTGACACCTCCTATATGCTAATTATTCTTCAGTTGCTTCAGTTGTTTCTTCTGCTGAAGCTGTTGTTGACTCTTCACCGTCAGCAGTTTTTGCTTCGGTTGTTGTGTCACCATCAGTTTCCTCACCTTCGTGGTCATGGTCATGACCTTCGTGTTCGTCAACTGTTGATGAAACAGTTGTTTCGTCACCTCTGGCGAGATTTTTGAGACCGGTCATACCCTGCTCAAGTCCGAAATCGATAACAAAAATAATTGCTGTTACGATTGCAACTACGAGAAGTACAACACCTGTACTCTTGAGAACTGTTTTTGCATCGGGCCAAACGATTTTCTTGCATTCACCTTTGAAATCCTTGAAAAAGCGCTTTGTGCCTTTGCCTGCACGGGCGAAGAATCCGGGCTTATCATTTTTGCTGCCTTTTGCTGCCTTAGCAATTTTAGCTGCGGCTTTGCTTTCCTCAGTTGTGGCCTTATCAACCTCGGAGCTGTTGGCAACTTTCTTTTCTTTGTCAGCCATTACTCTTACCTCCCGTAATTATTTTGTCTCTTTGTGGAGAGTGTGTTTCTTGCAGAATCTGCAGTACTTGTTCATCTCCAACCTATCAGGATTGTTTTTCTTGTTTTTCATTGTGTTGTAATTGCGCTGTTTGCACTCAGTACAAGATAATGTGATTTTTACTCTCATGAACGGCACCTCCATTATAGGAAATTTACGGCTGAAACGGAGCAACACCTCTCCTCCCAACCTATCAAGGCCTCCCTCTATTTCTGGGCACAAAAATAAAGCCCCCAACAGAGGTACGAGTATTTTATCACACAATCGTACCTGAGTCAAGAGCTTTTGATAACTTTTTTTCAAAATTTTACAAGTTTTTTTGCTTGAAAATTATTCAACTATAGTCATAGTCTTTATACGGATAGGTTCAACAGGTGCAGCTTTTTCGCCCATTGAATTATATCTTCTCTCCTGCTTACAGAAGTCGTCACAAACCTCCATACCTTCAATAACCTTACCGAAAGCAGCATAGTCACCGTCGAGAGCTGTGCAATAGTCTGTGTAGCAGATGAAGAACTGGCTTGAAGCTGAGTTGGGATCCTGACTTCTTGCCATAGAAATTACTCCTCTTTTATGTGAGAGTGTGTTCTGTGACCAGCCGTTAGCTCTGAATTCACCGTAGATTGTTTCATCACTGCCACCCATACCGGTTCCTTCAGGGTCACCGCCCTGACACATAAAGTTATCAACGACTCTATGGAAAATAAGACCGTCATAAAAGCCTTCCTTAACAAGCTTTACGAAATTAGCAACAGTTTCAGGTGCGTATTCAGGATAAAGCTCAATTGTGAACTCTCCCCCGTTTTCCATAACTACTTTTACTTTTGTATCTGACATTTCTTTTTCCTCCTCGGAATTATTTTTCTTTTCTGTTGTATCTTCGGTTTTCTGTGACTGAGTCGTGCTTGTATCGCCATCGGATAATGAGTAAGTTGTCTTCGAGCCCCGACAAGCAGTAAAAACAGTTACAATCACAAGAAGAAAAATCAAAGATATAATTACACTTGTTTTTCTTTTCATTATAAATACCTCATTAAATAAACTCTGCAACAGAACATATTATATATAAAATGAAAACAATGTCAAGAAGTAATCCACATTCACCTGATGATAAATGTGGATTACTGGTGCGGGTAACAGGGGTCGAACCTGCACGCTTGTGGGCACAAGATCCTAAATCTTGCGTGTCTGCCAATTCCACCATACCCGCATATTAAATTTATAGGCACCGTGTAACTCTTGCGGTGCCCAAAATTCATTACAGCTCATTAGCCTATGAATTTTGACCGCTGCGCCATCTAAAACTCGCTTCTTCCGCCACCGGCGGCACTTCTCTTTAGATGCTTCCAATTCCACCATACCCGCATATCATATAGTATTATATTTATCACGCAATTAAAAGTCAATACAAAGAATAAGTAAAATTATATTGTATTCGACAAAATTCAACCCTTTTCGCATTATTTTTAAATATTATATAAGTAAGAAAGGACTGATAAAATGAAAAGTTCAACAAATAAGCCAAATTTAAAGTTAACTGAAGATGAAATGAAAATACTTGATATTTTCAAAAACATACCAAAAGACAAACAAGATGAAGCATTGATCAGACTTTATGTATTAGCTGAAAATTCAGTAACAAAAAACAAAATTTAATTTAAAACAGTTCCGATATACAGTTTTATATCGGAACTGTTTTACTTATTTTAAATAACTTTCCAAAGTTTTCATCAAAGATGAATCAGGTACCGGTGTATCCTTTAAAGGAAATTCAAGGTTCATTTTGTCATATTTGACCTGACAGATTTTTCTCAAAGGTAACAACTCCGTTTTATCAACACATACAAACCCATGTGATAAATCTTTAAGTCTGAGAATACTTTCTCTGTTATCGTTCAAACCAGGGATAATTACCTGTCTCAAAGTCACCGAAATATTCTGAGAATTCAGATACGAGAGAAAATCGAGCACATTATCATAACTGCAACCGACATATTTTCTGTAAGAGTCATTACAAGTATATTTAATATCCAGTAAAACTCTGTCAGTATACCTGAGCATATCCTTTACGCTGTTATTAAGAACACAGCCCGAAGTGTCAATGCAGGTGTTTATGCCGTTTTGTCTGCACTTTACAAAAAGCTCTTTAATAAATTCTGATTGCAGCAGAGGCTCACCGCCGGAAACAGTTATGCCGCCCTCTTCGCCAAAGTACTCTTTAAATCGAAGAACCTTGGATAATATTTCATCAGAATCATACTCTGTACCTGAACCGATCTCCCAAGTATCAGGATTATGGCAACAAACACACCTCAAAGGACATCCTTGCATAAAAACAACAAATCTTACGCCTGGTCCGTCAAGCGTACCGAGACTCTGAAATGAATGAATTCTACCTTTTATCACTTCAGAAATCATACGCTTTCATGGAAGGTTCTGCTGATAACCTCTCTCTGCTGTTCGCGGGAAAGCTTGTTGAAGTTAACGGCATAGCCTGAAACTCTGATTGTAAGGTTTGGATATGCTTCGGGATTTTTATAAGCATCCATAAGTGTTTCACGGTTAAGAACATTTACATTGATATGGTGTGCCTTCTTTGCAAAATAACCGTCAAGAATAGAAACAAGATTGTTGATTCTTTCATCCTCGTCTCTGCCGAGAGCTTCCGGAGTAATTGAGAATGTGTTTGAAATACCATCACGACAATCATCATAGCTGATTTTAGCAACAGAGTTAAGTGAAGCAAGGGCACCGTTTTCTTCGCGGTTATGCATCGGGTTTGCACCGGGAGCAAAAGGAGCGGTTGCTTTTCTGCCGTCAGGGGTTGCACCTGTGTTCTTACCGTACATTACGTTTGATGTGATTGTAAGTACAGAAAGAGTATGAATAGCATGACGGTAAGTCTGAGTTTTGCGAAGCTCAGTAATAACCTTATGTGCCATATCTTTTGCAATAAGGTCAACTCTGTCGTCATCGTTACCGAATTTCGGGAAATCTCCCTTAGTATCAAATTCAACGATAAATCCGTCACTGTTCTTAATGGGATGGACATCTGCAAACTTGATTGCACTGAGTGAGTCAGCAACAACTGAAAGACCTGCTATACCGAAAGCCATAAAGCGCTCAACATCTGTATCGTGAAGAGCCATCTGTGTCTTTTCGTAAGCATATTTATCGTGCATATAGTGAATAACATTCATAGTATTTACATAAAGCTTGCTGAGCCACGCAATGTAAACATCAAAACGTTCCATAACTTCATTGTAATCAAGCTTATCAACGTTCATAACAGGCATCTGAGGTCCGATATGCATACCGCTCGAGGTATCATAACCGCCGTTGATAGCAATAAGCAGAAGCTTGGCAAGATTACAGCGAGCGCCAAAGAACTGCATCTGCTTACCGATTTTCATTGCAGAAACACAACAAGCAATAGCATAATCATCGCCGTAAATAGGTCTCATAACATCATCGTTTTCATACTGAATTGAGTCAGTATCGGATGAAATCTTAGCACAGAACTTTTTAAAGTTTTCGGGAAGAGAATTTGACCAGAGAACTGTGAGATTAGGCTCAGGTGAAGGACCGAGAGTATAAAGAGTATTGAGCATACGGTAGCTGTTTTTAGTAACAAGAGTTCTGCCGTCTCCGCCCATACCGCCTACTGCTTCTGTAATCCACATGGGATCTCCACCGAAAAGCTCATTATATTCAGGAGTACGAAGATGACGGGCGATACGAAGCTTTATAACAAAATCATCCATAAGCTCCTGAGCACTTTCCTCGGTAAGAACTCCGTTTTCAATATCTCTTTCAATGTAGATATCAAAAAATGTGCTTACTCTGCCAAGTGACATTGCTGCACCGTTCTGTTCCTTGATTGCACCAAGATAAGCGAAATAAGTCCACTGAATAGCTTCTCGTGCATTGGAAGCAGGCTCACTGATATCAAAACCGTACATAGCAGCCATTTCCTTCATATAGCCTAAGAAAGCAATCTGCTGGTAAAGCTCTTCATCCTGACGGATATTTTCTGTATTGAAGGGCTTTTCTGAAAGAGCAGCCTTATCGGCCTTCTTTTCTTTGATAAGTCTGTCAACACCGTAAAGTGCAACTCTGCGGTAGTCGCCGATAATTCTGCCTCTGCCGTATGCATCAGGAAGACCGGTGATTACATGACATTTTCTTGCCTGTCTCATTTCATCTGTATAGGCACGGAAAACACCGTCATTATGTGTTGTACGGAAGCGGAATTCCTCCTGAACTTTATTGCTGAGCTTATAGCCGTAAGCCTCACAAGCCTGACGCACCATTCTCATACCGCCAAAAGGATTAACACCTCTTTTAAGCGGTCTGTTAGTCTGCATACCGAAAATAAGCTCATTGTTTTTGTCTATATAACCGGGTGAATAGCTTGTAAGTGAGGATACTGTTGCTGTATCAATATCAAGAACACCGCCAAACTGTCTTTCAAGAGCAAAAAGATCCTGAACTTTTTTCATAAGACTATTTGTACGCTCTGTTGCACCTGAAAGGAAATCACTGTCACCGGTATATTCTTTGTAGTTTTGCTGAATAAAGTCTCTGACGTTTATTTCATCCTGCCAGACACCGGATTTGAAGCCATTCCAATTTGCATGTTTCATTTTTATCGTCCTCCTCTGACTAAAATATAAAAAGGGCAAATCAGTCTACAAATAAACTGAGTTTGCCCAGACGGTCGGCATAAAAGCTTTCATATTCCCTCGCGGTTATCCGCAAACTCCGTCAGTTGTATGAAAGTTATGCTTAAATTATACAAATAACACAATATATTGTCAATTGATAAATTATAAAAAACAATACTGTGAAATTAATAATATATTATATAAAATATATAACTCTTTTATTGTATGTGCCGAAACAGAAATATTACTCACCTTTCATGCACTTAGAACAAGGCTCGTATCCTTCACTGATAATCTCATCAATCGTTACAAGAATTCTACTGTTTTTAAGATAAGAGCAATCCGCTTTATGATACTTATTTCCTGATTTTGTTCTGTAAAAATTCTGATCCGCATCAACGCTCCATATAGTTGAAGGAACAGCCGTGATCGAAGGCTCTGTTACAGGAACAGTAGTTGAATCTGAGGGTTGATCAAACGGGCTCGTGCTATACACAGTTGTCGCATAAGTATATAAAACTGTTGTATCATCGGTTTTAACTGTTGTTGATTCTGAAGTTTCTGCATCAGCTTGAGCAGTTACGTTAAATGCAGGAGCTGAAGTTGTATTGTCAGCTGTCAGTTCATTATGGAAAGAATAAATATCTACCGTAGTTGACTCGCTTGTTTCCGGATATGTATTTACAACCACAGGTTCACTACTCATGAGCTTAGAAAGCTTAAGCTCAATGTCAACAGCAAAAATTATAATTACTACAGCTAAAACCGCAAAAATAATATTTAAAATCCGCTTTTCATTTCTTTCGGTCATACAAATTAACCTCTGACATACTATATTTCTTGCATTTTATCAGTTTTATAATATTTTGTCAAATCTTGTCGAAAAGATTATTAAATACAAGGTACAAATATTAAATATTTTTTCAAAAATCTCTTGACAAAAATATACTTGTTTGATATACTATCACAAGTCAGCTGACGATTTGGGCCATTAGCTCAGTTGGTTAGAGCAACCGGCTCATAACCGGTCGGTCCGGGGTTCGAGTCCCTGATGGCCCACCAATTTAATATAGGGGTATAGCTCAGTTGGTAGAGCAGCGGTCTCCAAAACCGCGTGCCGAGGGTTCGAGCCCTTCTGCCCCTGCCAAAGAAAAGTCCGAAAAACCTTGATTTTACAAGGGTTTCGGGCTTTTTTCATACATAAAATCAATTTTGCTAAAATCGCAATTTACCGTAAAATATCGTACATTTTCGAGTGCTATGTGCCCCCCGATGTGCCCCCCGCTATGTGCCACTATCCCTTATATTATAAGGGTGTTTAAACATATCGATAATTTTAAATATCTACTTTTTTATAGTGTTTTTTACCGCGTGCCGTATTTTTAGTGTATTCATCAATCATTTTCTGTTGATAAATGATTGATGATATATTATATTTTAGTTGGATGTAATCTATAATATAAAACCGACACAGAAAAAAACGAGCAGAAAGAACTTCGAATCTTTCTGCTCGTACTCATTTATGAAACCAAAGTTTCTTTGATGAATTTATCCTGCAGCATAGCTGCATTATTTTTAGTAGCCTCATCAACATGAGTGTAAATATTTGCTGTTACACCGTACTCACTGTGCCCCATAAGCTCCTGTGCCGTCTTTATATCAACACCCGACCATTGAAGCATTGAGCAATAGGTGTGGCGGAGCTGATGTGCAGTGAATTCTTCAAAACATTCATCTGCAAAACAAAGCGAATCTTCATCTCTGCCGTCAGCTGTCCTTAACGCTTCCATATAGCTTTCAAAAAGGCGTTTCCACGCTGTTTCCGTCATTCTTCCTCCGTATGCCTTCTGAACGACATAAGTGCCCTTAGAATGCTTTTTAGCTTCAAGAAGCAAACTGCAAAGAAAATCATTCATCGGGATTTTTCTCATACCGGCTTTGGTTTTTGTTTCTTTTAATTCACACTGCTTAAAATCATAAGATTTATTTACATTAATGATTTTGTTTTTGAAATCAATATCAAACCAAGTCAGCGCAGTTAGTTCTCCTCGTCTGAGCCCTGCAAGAAGCATTATACAAGCAGGGAGCTTCGCTCTGTGTTCCGTAGTGAGAATTAACTGAATGGTATGCTTATTTATAGCATTCCGGGTTTTGGTGACTGAATTTTTAGGAATTTTTAAATCCTCACAGGGATTACAGAAATTATAAGCTCTTTCTTTTCTTGCAAATTCAAAGACATTAGCAAGAGCTCTGATATATCTTTGAATAGTTTTCTTTGCCGTAGTTTTGCCTGTTGAAGGGTTTTTCTTATATAATTCGTTTATGGCGGGCTGAATGTGAGAGGGAAGAATATCATTGAGCTTTGTTTTTGCAAGAAGTCCGCCTTTATAATCTATAAAGTACTGTAATCTTGCTTTCAAGGTCTTATATTCTGACTCTTTGATATTGTCGCATATAACCTCACTTTCTATTGTTTCAAGATAATGATCAACCCATTTTATAAGGGTATCATTGTTTTTAAGAATGTTCAGACCGCTGTCTATAGCGTTCTTATATTCTCTTACCTTCTTTTCAAGCTCTTTTTCTGTCTGAGCTTTTAATTTTTTGTACTTTGGCTTACCGTTTCCGTCTGTACCGATATAAATCTTGGTGCAGAAGCTGTTTTTTTCTACATAAAATTTATTCATTGTATACCTCCTGAAAAAGTATTCGAGGGATGCTTTCGCACCCCTCACGTCAATATTACTGTTTAACCTCATTATCATCAAATGTGCCGAGTCCCATTTTAAGAAAATCATCCTGACTGACACGCCATTCTCTTCCGATTTTTCGAGCCTTGATTGTACCTTTCTGACAGTATTTCTTTAACGTCTCATAATTAAATCCTGTCAGACCTGCCACCATCTCCAAAGTAAGCAGATAAGGTAAACCGTCAAGGCTTGAAATATAATTTCTTTTAATTGCATTAATCTTCAATAAACATCACCTCCTTA